>NZ_JBOEFX010000102.1:0-123821 GCF_050633125.1 Lewinella sp. | reverse complement strand
TGGAAAAGCGTAGGCTGGACTTCAGTCCGGCCAAAATCATGCCATCCCCCCGCTCGGACTGAAGTCCAAGCCACGTCTTAAGCATTCAAACCCAAACGATTTCATTTAGCTCCAAGGTAGACTACCTGCCCAAAACCTCCTCCATTTCTGACAGCAAGCTCACTGCTTGGCCGTAGATTTCCTCCATCGCACTAGCATTGTCTTTACCAGCATAGAGTGCCATTTCACAATTAGTGATGAGCCCCTGGAAGGAACGCTGTTGGTCGGAATTAGCGCCTAATTCTTCCAGTTTCGCTTGTACATTGGCTTTGGTCATATCGGCACGGGGAATTTGGAGTTTGTCCCCCACATAGCCTAGCAATGATCGTTCGACTTCGGTGTAGAAGGCGCGAGCATCTTCTTTGAGGCGATGCTGTTCGGCGACTTCCAGTCTCTTGAGGGCTTGCTCTCGGGCAAGTTGCTGCTTGCGCAAAATAGGGTCAATCATCGGTTTAGCTGCCTGGATACGCTGGTAAATGAGCAGTCCACCACTAGCAAGAATGGGCAGTAGAAAGAGTATCCAAAACAAAGAAGTGCCAAAAAAAGTAGTTTCTTTTGGTGAAAGTTGAGCGCCTGCTTTGGCTGGGTAAAGCCCCTGATTTTGTTCTGCCTCCGCTACTAGGCCTGATTTTTTTTCTCCGCTGCCGGCTTTCACCTTTAGATTCATTGGAGTTACCGTGAGCGTTTGGTAAGCCAGGCTATCTGGGTTGAAGACCACCACTTGGGGCTGGAACGTATAATTACCAGGCATTTTAGGAACCAACAAGTATTCGAAAATTTTACGCCCTTTGATCTGGCTGGGTAAATCAATATATTCTTCTTCCAGCACTTTGGGGTCATACACCTCAAACTCAGTGGGTAGGTTCAAATCAGGTGCTTGAATTCTTTTCAGGTCACCAGTACCTTCTACGACGAGTTGGAGACTCACGGCATCGTCGGTCGTTATTGTTGCGCGGGTTAGTCCGGCCCTGAGTTCGAAGTTTCCGGTGATATCACTGAAGTTTTCAGGGCGCGGGCTAGGCAATGGTTTTACCTGTAAAGTGATAGGCTCTGAGGAAATAGATACGCGTCGTAGCTCCGGCCTGGAAAAGAAACCTTGGCTTCGTTGTCCAGGAATAGGGATGCCTACAATGATGGATAGTGGATCTATGGTAAGGTTGCCTGTTTGCTGAGGGTATAGCACGATCCGTTTAAGGATGCGCGAGTTGTATTGTACGCCATTGACGAGTTCCCGCATCCCTCTAGTATCGTATTGATGGATTTCGCGTGCAAAAAAGCCCTCATAATCCGATTCACTGACAGCACTTAACCCCTGAGGGTCAACACGAGCAGAAAGTATGTAATCGAGTACAAGTTGCTGTCCCAAAAAGGCTTCTTGTTGTTCAAGGCGAGCGGTAAGAAATACTTCTGCTGTGCCATCGTCTGCATTTGCTTTTCCTTTTACTACCGTCACCTGGATAGAGGGGGATTCAAGGGTAGCATTTTTGACAGTGATCTTTGCAGGAGCAATGGTTAATCTTCCGGTTTTTTTAGGCTGCAAGCGATAGCTGATGGTGTTTTCTTGCGACATCCGTCCATTGACAATGGTCGTTTTGAACCCTTGGTTGGGGCCAGAAAGAACAGTGAAGTCTCGAAAACTAGGAGGTGTGAAATTTAAGCCCTCCCCGTTCTTGAGGGTATAAGTCAATTCAAAATAGCTATTGAGCAAAACCTCCTTGGCATCGGCGTAAGCAGTAAATGTGACCTCGCCGGTTTGGGCATTTGCAACGTTGCTGTTTACCAATAGTAGTAGTAATCCCAGTAAGCAAAAAGTATGCTTAGCAAAGCCGGAAACCGGGAGTTGGAAACCGGAAATCCATTTTGACCTCGAGTCTAACATGCAATATTTTTTTACCAAAGGATTCTCCATTAAATCCGCGTCGTTTTGCGTTTTTTGGGTTGCGCCTGTTGCAGACTATCTACCGGTGGCGTCATTTGCCCAAAGGGAGATTGTTGGAAAAACTGCTGAAAAAAATCGTCTCCCAGCAAGTCTTGGTCAAAGATACCACCACCAGGGTTTTCTAAGTCTTGTCCAAAAAAATCTTGGTTAAAAAAGCCGTCACCAAAAGGAGAGTTACGACCGGAAGGTGTCGATGGCGATTGTATAATCCCTTCTGGGTTTGGGAAAACACGCACTAAAAAAGGAGGCGTTTCCAAATAACGATCGCCAACTTTTACGCTGGCTGGTTCGATGTAATAGTCACCGACCTCGTGGGCTTCCAGGAAATAAGTGTATTGTACACTTTGGCTAACCGCCCCATTCATGATATTCATTTGTGAACTCATATTGGGCCCACCTACTTTTACAAAATCGGTAAATTCTGGAAAAAAGAAATCCTCTCCTTGGCCATTATTTAAGGAAAAGGTCACTGAAAATCTATTCCCCAATAAAATGGAATCATTGTTCACGCTGACCGTAAAGGTAGCTTCCTGGGTAAAAACGGAACCCAAGGCAAATAGCAATGATAGCAAAAGGTAGTTGCGCATAAGTTCTTTTTTTGAATAAAACGATTACAGCGTATTAAGAGTTTAGTTTGACTTTCGGCACTTTGCCCCAAGTCAAGCTTACCATTTCTTATCAGAGTTACATGAACGACCCTGCACGCGCTGCATTTTCTCCATGGTTTTCTTTTCATCTTCTTCTGCAAACTGAAGCTGACGTTCTGCTTCTTCCCTGGTCATGGGCTTAGCTTCTTGTGGTTCTGAAGATTGTTGCTCTTGATTTTCTTGCTGGTCCTGGTTTTCTTGGTTTTGTTGCTGTTGCTGGTCTTGATTTTGTTGCTGCTGCTGATCCTCTCCCTCTTGTTGCTGTTGATCTTGCTGCTCTTCTTGTTCCTCGTTTTCGTCGCTGGGTTCAGATTCTTGCTGCTGTTGTTGCTCTTGCTGCAATTGTTGTTGCTGCATGGCTTTAGCCAAATTAAACTTTGTTTCGAGATCGTTGGGTTGGCGGCGAAGGGCGTTTTTGTAAGCTTCGGCGGCTTTGTCAAACTCTCCTTGTTGGTAGTAGGTGTTGCCAAGGTTGTGGTAGGCGTGGGCTTGCTGGCTAGCCTCTCCCGCAAGGCGAGCAGCTTCTTCAAAACGACGAGCAGCTTCTTCGTAGTCGCCTTGCTGGTAAGCGGCATTGCCAAGATTATAGTTGCCCTGGGCACTGTTTTTTTCGGAAATGGCCGCACGGTAACTTTCGGCAGCTTTGTCATAGGTACCCTCTTCATAGGCACGATCACCCTCCCGCAGTTTGCGGTGGCCATCCTGAGCTTGTAGGCTCAAAACGCTAATAATAATCGTAAAAGCAAGCAACAATCTTAATTTCATAACTAAGTGATTTGACGGAAATAACCTATACCGTTTTCTTTTAAAATTTTAAAAAATCGAAAACGGTATAGGTTATTTTTCTTCCGTCTCTAAGCTGTTTTTTTCAAGCGATTTGATTTCCTCAGGCTACTGGTTTTATACGACAGTAGAAACTCGACTAATAGAAAAAGGAAAGCAATGCCAATGAATATTTGAAAATAACTTTCGTAATCGGTAAATACCCTTTGTTCGTATTCGCGTTTTTCGATGGTATCAATACGTTCCTGTAAGATTTCGGCCAGCCCTTCGGCATTTTTCTCCAAGTTGAAGTAAGCTCCACCACCGGCTCTGGCTACCTCTTCAAGGGTGGCCGGATCAAGCCGGGAACGAACGGGATTGCCGGTATCATCACGTAAGTAGTCTTCTCTTCCTCGGATGTTTACGGGGATAAAACCACCTTCGGTACTGCCTACACCAACGGTATAAACCAGAGTGCCTGTTTCGTATACCGCCTGGGCCCTATCTGCTCCGCGCCCATCGTGATCTTCACCGTCAGTAATGATGATGACCGCTTTATGACGTTCATTTTCGGGGTCAAAAGAACGCTCAGCCAAATCTATAGCAGAACTGATCGCGGTACCTTGTTCTCCTGCCTGATCGGGAGAAGCCGTCGTCAGGGCCAGTTTTGCAAAATAGTAATCACTGGTAAGAGGAGCTACCGGAAAAGCGTTGCAGGCAAAAAGGATAACACCAATATTATTACTCGCCAATTTATCTACCAATTGCTGACCAAAACGCTTGGCGCGTTCGATGCGACTGGGGGATACGTCTTCGGTGAGCATACTTTGGGAAATGTCCAGAGCAATGAATAAATCAATCCCTTTACGTTGTACCGGCTGCCGCTTACTTCCCCACTGAGGGTTGGCCAAGCCTATAATCAGAAAGAAAAAGGCGATAACCAGCAAACCAAATTTTACCAAATGCTTATAACGACTGAGCCCTGGAGCCAGCCTACTCACTACTTCCCGCCCACCAAAGCGTTCAAGGGCTTGCTTGCGCAAATGCCATGCAAGGAAGAAGAAACCGACCAGAATTGGCAGTAAGGCTAAAGCCCACAAATAATAGCTATGTTCGAATTTAAACATTCAACATTTTTTATACTGTTCCTAAGGAATCGCTCGCAATACGGTGTACCGCAAGATCATTTCCAATAAAAGGCAGAAGGCGGCAAACATGGCAAACCACCGAAATTTTTCCTGATAACGTTTGATTACCGTTGTCTCTATCTCTGTTTTTTCCAATTGATCAATCAAATCATAGATTCCTTGAAGCTCCTCCTGGTTGGTTGCTCGGAAGTAACGACCATCGGTTTTAGTGGCAATTTGCTGCAGTAGAGCCTCGTCAATCTCTACCCTGGCAATGTCATAACGGTAGCGACCAAAGCGATCTTTGCTCACCGGCGTGATGGCCTCCCCTTCTGACCCCACACCAATGGTATAGACCTTGATCCCAAATTCTTTGGCAATATCGGCAGCCATGTCTGGTGGCAGATAGCCGGCATTGTTGACTCCGTCGGTGAGTAGAATAATAATCTTACTCGCAGTTTCACTTTCTTTCACTCGATTGACAGCCGTAGCCAGCCCTTGTCCGATGGCGGTACCATCTTCGAGTGCTCCACAGGCCAGCGCACCTATAAAAGTGCGAACAATATCATGGTCAGTGGTCAGTGGACACTGTGTAAAGGCTTCGCCAGCAAAGGCCACAATGCTGATACGGTCATACGGTCGTTTGTTCACAAAGTCTATAGCCACCTGCTTGCTGGCTTCGAGGCGATTGGGTTTGAAATCTTGGGCCAACATACTGCTGGACAAGTCCATAGCCAAGACAATGTCGATTCCTTCAGCTGTAATTGATTCTTCCTGTAGCGTAAGTTGCGGACGAGCCAGTGCAACCACCATGGCTACCAGCGCAAGACCTCGCAACCAAGGGAGCAATGCCCGTAAGCGCGCACGCCAGGAGGTGATGTGCTCGACAGCAGCTAGCGTTGGCATCCGCAAATGAGGGTGCCGTTGGTGGCGCTGGCGCTTGAGCCACCAAACCACAGCTGGTATTAATAGTAGCAATAAAAATGCCCACGGATGAGCAAAGGTCATATTTTGCAAGGCGTTCATCATTCCTCTTCTGCGTTTACGTCTGCAAGTTGTTCGTTGTCCGGAACAGGAACCGGAGAAGTGTATTTCGTGGCTGTCACAAAATAACGGACCTGTGTTAAGGCTTGGAGATGAACGGCCTCCGCAGGAGTAGCTTTGGCAAATTTTACCATATCAGCGGTATTCAAAACAGCACGGAGTATTCCTTCCTCATCAAGCTTCAGGCGTTGTAAGTCTTTGATGATATCCGGACTAGTTGCTTCCAGGGCTTGTAGTTCATATCTGTTTTCCAGGTATTCGCGGAGCGTGTAGGTCAAATCTGATTGGAATCCCTTGATGTCTCCGGTTTTCCATACGGCGGCAGCTTCCAGCTGGTCTAGTTTTTCCAGGGCAATGATGTGCGCCGGAATGGGTGGAGGTGGCGGAGCCGGCGGCATTGCTTTGCGCTTGCGTACAGCACTTGCTCGCCAGATAACGCCAATAACTACTGCAATGAAAAGAAGCCCCAACGCAAGAGGGATAAAATCAACGAAATTGATAGGTTCTTTGATAATGTCCTTGTTGGCCATGATGTCGGCTTCCTCTTGGACGGGGATGGTAGCTACAGTAAGGCCTAGATTACTCGAACGGGCGGTATCCTGAATACCATTAAGTTCATAAATCACTTCAAGCGAAGGAAGTCGATGATAACCGGAATCAAACGTAGTGAAAACCAGGCGCTGCTGGAGCAATTGCTCAGGCTCGGTAGCGATGGTGTTGAGATCACCTAAATCCAGGAGTTCTACTTTTCCGGCATCGGCCCAGTGGCCGTAGTTGATGGTTTTGATGGCGGCGTTAGTCGGGGCCGCTATGTTGACGGTCAACCCCAGGTGGTCGCCAATAAAAATGACGGCACTGTCGAGGTTCATACTGACATTCACCTGCCCGAAGGCACTGCTCCCTATGAGCATCGTGCAGAAAATACCGATGAGATGATGAATACCGCGTTTCATTATGATCTTCTTTGAAAAAATTGGTGGAGCGCTGTAATGTAAGAGTCTGTCGTTTCAATACTGATGGTATCGGCACCGCTACGTAGAAATTGATTGCGGAAGTAGTTGAAGTTGTTTTCAAACCATTCCCGGTAGTTTTGTTGTACCTGCTTGTCGGCGGTATCTACCCAACGGAGGGCACCGGTCTCGGCATCTTCCGCGCGGATGAGGCCCACATTAGGGAGTTCCTTCTCGCGCGGGTCGTAGAGGTGTACCCCTACTAGATCGTGGCGGCGAGCGACAATCCGCAACGACGATTCGTAGTTTTGCGTCATGAAATCGGAAAGCACAAAGCAAATACTCCGCTTTTTGATCACGTTGTTGTAGTACTGCAAGGCCATGCCAATATCGGTGCCTTTGCCTTCCGGCTCAATGTCCAACAGCTCACGGATAATGCGCAGGATATGCTTTTTACCTTTTTTAGGCGGCACAAATTTCTCTATCCGGTCCGAAAAGAAAATCACTCCTACCTTATCGTTGTTATTGATCGCTGAAAAAGCAAGCACCGCACAAATTTCGGTGATGTACTCGTTCTTCATCTGTGGTGTGGTACCAAAATAGGAAGAACGACTGATGTCGATCAGTAGCATTACCGTCAGCTCCCGTTCTTCCTCAAAGACCTTGATGTAAGGCTCGCCGGTACGGGCGGTCACATTCCAGTCGATATTGCGAACATCGTCGCCATATTGGTAACCCCTCACTTCGCTGAATGACATACCCCTGCCCTTGAAAGCACTGTGGTACTCTCCCGAAAATAGATGCCTGCTCAAGCCTTTACACTTGATCTCTATTTTACGAACCTTCTTGATTAATTCACTCGTTTCCATGACTGATTAGCAACTATCTTCAAAATACCGCGTACCCCGCACAAAACCGCACCAAGCGCGTTTCCGGACCCCGCACCCTTAAGGCACCTCCACGGCATTCAAGATCTTATGAATAATATCCTCCTGGCTGATATTTTCCGCCTCCGCTTCGTAAGTAAGTCCAATACGATGGCGCAAGACATCGTCACAAACCGCTCTGACATCTTCGGGGATCACAAAGCCACGGCGCTGTAAAAAGGCATGGGCTTTGGCGGCTAATGCCAGGTTGATTGACGCCCTTGGCGAACCACCAAAACTAAGTAAAGGTTTCAGCGAAGCCATGCCATAGTCTTCCGGATTACGAGTAGCAAAAACGATATCAATGATGTAGCGTTCGATCTTTTCGTCCATGTATACTTTACGGACAGATTCGCGTGCTTTGATGATTTCGGCTACAGAGGTTACGGGGCTTACTTTTCCGAAATCGAGATCGTACAAGTTGCGGCGCATGATCTCGCGCTCGTCTTCCTTATTAGGATAAGAAATTTTGACCTTGAGCATAAAACGATCCACCTGAGCTTCTGGTAGTGGGTAAGTACCCTCTTGCTCGATGGGGTTTTGGGTGGCCAAAACGAGGAAAGGTTCTTCCAGTTTGAAGGTTTCGTTACCGATAGTTACCTGGCGTTCTTGCATGGCTTCCAACAATGCACTCTGTACTTTTGCTGGTGCTCGGTTGATCTCATCTGCGAGAACGAAATTGGCAAAAACAGGCCCTTTTCGTACAGAAAAGTCGTTCTTGCTGGGGTTGTAGATCATGGTACCCACAATATCCGCAGGAAGTAAATCCGGCGTGAACTGGATACGGCTGAATTGACCTTGGAGTACCTGCGACAGTGTTTTGATCGCGAGCGTCTTGGCCAAACCTGGCAGACCTTCCAATAAGACGTGGCCACGGGTAAGTAAGCCAAGAAGTAGACGGTTGATCATGTGATCTTGCCCGACAATGACTTTACTGGTTTCCGCTTGGATTCGTTCGATGATCGCACTGTCGGCGTAAATCTGTTGGTTAAGCGCTTCGATGTCTACCGATTGCATACGAGTATTCAATTTATTTTATGGGTATTAATACTATATAAAAGTTCACTATAAGGAACAGCACAAAAATAAATAGAGTCGACGTTTTTCAAAAAGATAATTAAGCGATTCACTTTAAGTGCATTAGCTGTTTGGAAAACCCAAAAAGAAGGCTCGATTTATTTTTTTGCGCAATTTAAAAGACTAAAGGATTACAAAAATGGCTAATTTTTGCCACATTTAGAGCCAATAAGGGGGATTGTGCTGGGCAAGCCCCTATTTTTGCAGCAAGCAGCTTAAGAAAACTAAGTTCTTAGCAATTTGACGGAGCTAAATTATTCCGTCACAAAAATCAAACCCCTCCTTAATGAGACATTTCTTGACCTTAGCGTTGGTAGTTTCGGTTGTTTGTACCGTATTTTCCCAGGATCGACAGGCAGAAAAAGCTGCAAGAGAAGCATTGGCTGAACAGGTAGCTTTTACCTTGAAAATGGATGGCCTTATTGTTGAAATACCAACCAATTCTCGCAAGATAGCAGCAATGAAAGAGGTCTTGGAGACAGGGGATTTAACCGCACAAAATCGTAGTCGACTAAAGGCTCGTCTGGCAACCACTATTGAAGAAACAGAAGACCAAGCAGCACTCCTTGTGAAAATATTTGGCGCGATTTATGACCTTGGCCCACTCTACTTTATGCCTGATACGGCATTGGCAATTCTTCAAAAGGAGCAAACCTCCGGTTATTTTTATGATACAGCATTAAACATTGACCCGAGCATCACTCTGCCTGATGATTTCGTGCTGTTGAGAATGGGATATGCTGATGCAGCTACCGGATCGGGTGCTGATGCAATGTTGCTCACCAGTGGCGATCTGGTTCCTTTATCGCCCCCCTTCCCAGATGCGATTACGTTCAATAATGTCGGTTACCTCTTCAATAAATTGTTGGCCCCGGATATCGCTGAACGCAAGCGACTGGAAGCTGCGGTGAATTCGCTGATGCGTAAATTGAGCGCAGCAATTGGGGAGTAGCTTTCTCTTACATTTCTCTACAACTATGAATAAATAATTTTTCACAGCCAAAATTTGGAAGTGAAGGTGAAAATCAGATATATTTATGTGAGTGAACATTCACAAACACGAAATTTTTAAGGTGACCAATACAATTACAGATAGACAATTCGAAATCATTGGAGCTGCGGGCAAAATTCTGACCAGTGCTGGTGTAGGAGGGCTGACCATTAAGAACCTGGCTAGAGAGATGCAATTTTCTGAAAGTGCTGTTTATAGGCATTTTGCCAGTAAGGAGAAAATCATCCTGGCGATGCTTGATTTTCTAGCATCTAATATGGATGAACGCTATACCGAAATATTAAGCATTGAGCGAAAAACGGAAGAGAAGTTTATTACACTTTTTCAGAACCAGTTTGCATTCTTTGATAGCAATCCCCACTTCGTTGTGGCTGTTTTTTCTGATGGGTTGATGGAAGAAAGCCAGTCTGTAAATGAGTCGATTTCTAAAATAATGCAGGTGAAAATGAAGCACCTGAAGCCAATTATACTCGAAGGTCAGGAAAACAAATTATTCACTAATGCGATATCCGCTGATAACATCATGCACATCATAATGGGATCAATGCGACTGCAGATGTACAAGTGGAGAGTAGCAAATTTTCAATTTGATATTCTTCAGAAAGGAGAGGAAATAATTCAATCGTTATTAAGCATTATAAAAAAATAAGCAATGAGATTTTACACGTTATCAATAGTTGTTTTTGTAATACTATTTGCCACAAGCTGCATGAATAGCAATGACAGCGAGAATGCAGTTATAACACTCAATAATGGCCAAAAATGGGAAGTGAATGCAGAAATGACACCTTATATTCTGGATGCTGAAAAGATGCTAAATGAATCTGACAGCAATGATTATGCAACCTTGGCCAAGCGGCTAAAGGAACAAAACGATGGCCTGATAAAAAGCTGTACCATGAATGGAGAAAGCCATGACGAATTACATAAATGGCTGCACCCACACATTCAGCTGGTAGATGCTCTGAGTAAGGCAAAGAACCAACAAGAAGCGGACGAGATAATCGCCCAATTAAAGGAATCATTCCAAATCTACAATACTTATTTCCAATGAACTTAAAAGACCTGCACAATCAAACCAAAGCAGTTTCTGCCCTAAGTTTATTCAAGGGAGAAATGGGTACAGCAACGGCCATTCAACTTAAAGAGAATAGTGTTCTCAAAGAGCATATTACCAAAACGCCAGCCCTTTTACTTTGCATTACTGGTCATGTAATTTACGAAGATGAAACAGCCAAGAGAATTGAATTGCGCACTGGTGATTATGTGAATATTGTACCTAATGTAAAGCATTGGCTTGTTGCTCAGACGATGTCCCAGTTAGTATTGTTGAAATAACAAACACCCAATGAAGTTATGAATGCTCACAGATATATACTGCAAACTAAACCATCTGATAGCCGTACCTGTTTGATCTCTAAAATAGAGAATAAGCAATATGTCAAATCAAATACCAACCAAGCACCTAGCTAGCGTATTAGAAAATCATGCACAAGACATGACTGGAAAAGTTGTCGTGATCACTGGCACAACGAGTGGCACCGGTTATGTATGTGCAAAAGAAATAGCAAAGAAAGGAGCTACCGTTGTCCTTCTGAACCGCGAAAGCGAACGCGCTGAAAAGGCGCTCAATCAACTGAAAGCTGATGTTCCTGGCGGCAAATTTGAGCAAGTCACTTGCGACTTACAGCGTTTTGAAAGCGTAAATAATGCGGTAGAATCCATTAAATCCAACTACGACGTAGTAGATGTGTTGATCAATAATGCAGGCGTCATGGCCCTTCGCGATCAGGCAACGCCGGATGGTTATGATGTACAGATGCAAACGAATGCCATTTCCCATTTCCTCCTCACGAAAGAATTATTCCCTTTGCTCAGAAAAAGCGACGAAGGTCGGATCGTGAACCATTCTTCTATGGCACGGTTGGGCCCACCGCTGGCCAGCGAGTACTTTGAGAAAAAAGGTGGCCAGCTAGGAGGTGATGGTACGGAAGAAGAAAACTTCAGTTTCCGAGGCCCAAGATGGGGGCGTTACCATCAGACCAAATTGGCCAACGCCGCTTTTACGTATGGACTCAAGAATAAGTTGGAGGCTGCCAATATTTCAAATGTTATTCCACTATTAGCACATCCTGGTTTAGCTAAAACAGAACTGGCTACAACAAGTGCAGCGGTTGGTGGCATGGATGCTAATGCCGAGTTTATGAACATGGCACAATCGGCAGAAGATGGAGCTACGGGGATTATCCGAGCAGCAATGGACCCCGGGGCGAAATCAGGCGATTTCTTTGGCCCTTCCGGGGACGGATGGAATGGTTTCCCTGAACGATTAACACCCGAAGACCTCTTGTTTGATGAATCAAATATCAAAATCAATTGGGAAGGATGTGAAAAGGCGGTAGGGAAGTTTGAAATTTAGGTGGAAAAACCAACCGATTTCAGGGAAAAATAAACCGTGTCAATCCTGTTGCATCAGTTTGATTTGTGTTCTGTCAAGTAAAATTCATTTTATTGGTGTTTTGCTGCATTTAACCTATGTGAAAAGCTAAATTAGCGGTGATAACAAAACACGCTCTTATTCTTTTTACCAATGCTCTCCACCCCTACTTCCCGCACAGATCAAATTTTTCGCCTTGCTACCAAATTACTGGTGGGTACGGTATGGCTCAGCGCTACCTTTTTTGGGCTTTATATTCTTCTATTTTACTTCGCCGCGTTATTGCTGGAGGAAACACAGTTATGGAACAAAGTCCTCCCCGGCTTATTTGATACTTCCACTCGCCTGGCTACGCTGGGCATCGGGCTTCACTTTGCGGCGGGCGGCATTCTATTAGTGCTGGGCTGTATCCAGTTGATTGACCGTATAAGGGTGCGCTATCTGGCGGTACACCGCTGGCTGGGGCGACTTTACGTTATTTCGGCCATGCTTACTGCTATCGGTGGGTTGGTCTTTATTTTGGTCAAGGATACGATTGGGGGGACTGTCATGAACGTTGCGTTTGCGCTGTATGGCATCCTCATGTTTGTGGCGGCAGTACAGACCATTCGCTACGCTCGGATGGCTCGTTTTGAACAACACCGAGCCTGGGCTATTCGCTTGTTCGCCTTGGCCATTGGTTCCTGGCTGTACCGAATGGACTATGGTTTTTGGTTCCTTTTTACCGATGGCCTGGGCCATACTTCAGCGTTTCGTGGCCCTTTTGATTACTTCATGGATTTCTGGTTCTACCTTCCCAATTTGCTAGTCGCTGAAATTTTTATTGGTCGCCGAGGAGCTTTGCAGTCTGATGCTGTGAAAATTGGAGCTACTATATTAACCTTTTTGGCAACGGCCTTTCTTGTATTGGCAACCTATTATTTTACCGCCAAACTTTGGGCACCTTCGGTATTGGAGTTATTGGGGGGATAATAGTCTTATCGTATTCCTTTGCTGTTATTACTTATCACCACTTGTTTTACACCATAAAGACGCCTGTAAGCATCTTGTATGTTTGCCAGGGAGTTTCATCTGGGGGAATTTCCCAATAAGCTTTTACTCCTCTAGTAAGTAGGGCTTTGGCTTTGCTTATTTTGTAACTTTAAACTTCACCAATTATCCGACATAAAATGAAAATTGTATCCAGACTGTCTTTACTATTAGTCGTGTTGTTTTTCCAAATGAGCATCTCCACGGCTCAAGAATTATCGCTTACGGAAAAGTACAAAGAACAAGCTATCCAACACCTTTCTCGCTTAATGAATGATTTTTACGTGTTCCCGGAAGTGGCCAAAAAAACGGAAGAACACCTCCTTGCCCAATGGAAAGCAGGCCATTTCGATCAATTCACCGATGATGAATCATTTGCGGCAGCTTTGACGACCTCTGTGCAAGAGATCAACCACGATAAGCATATGCGCATTAGGGTCAACCCACCTTATGAAGCCCAACCCAATACCCCCGAAAGAAGGATCGAAGAACGCCTTGATCGCCTAGAAAGGTCTCGAAGGGGAAGCTATGGATTTAATAATGTTGAAATCCTGGAAGGCAATGTAGGTTACCTGGATCTAAGAGGTTTTGCGGGCTTAGAAAATGCACAAGCGAGTGCTGATGCTGCAATGCAGTTAATGGCAAGAACGGATGCCGTTATCTTTGACCTTAGCAAAAATGGAGGAGGTAGCCCGCGGATGGTCCAGTATTTATGCAGCTATTTCTTTGATCAAAAAGTGCATCTAAATAGCCTGTACTGGCGACAAGGAGATGAAACGGAAGAGTTCTGGAGCTTAGAAGAAGTGGGCGGTACTAAAATGCCCGAAGTACCCCTGTTTATTATAACAAGTGATAGGACATTCTCCGGTGCCGAGGAGTTTTCCTACAATATGCAGACCCAAAAAAGGGCAACGCTGGTAGGCCAAACCACCGGAGGCGGCGCTAATCCCGGAGGAACCAGGAGAATTAATGATAATTTGAACGTTTTCATTCCCGTCGGCAGAGCCATTAACCCTATTACCAAAACAAATTGGGAAGGAGTGGGCGTAGTCCCCGAAATTGTAACGACACCTGAGGAAGCTTTAGCTAAAACACACGAACTAGCACAAGCAGCAGCCGAAGCCTACCGAGCTGAAACCAAGGAAAAATATCAGCAGCTATTTGCTGATTTAAATAGCAAACTTGACCATTACACGGCAGGCCAATCAGAAGAAGAAATTCTTGAGCAGTTAACGATTTGTCGAGAGGTTGGCCTCTTAGGCGAAGGAGATATAAATATAATGGGCTACGAATATTTGCTAGAGTATAAAAAGCCTCTAATAGCGGAATCTATATTTAGAGCAAACACACTTCTTCACCCCAATTCCGCCAATGTATTCGATAGTTATGGAGAGGCATTGATGATGCGTGGCGATCTAGCCGCTTCCCTTAAAAATTATCAAAGGGCCGTCGATATCGCGAAAGAAAACCAGGACAGAGACCTCGAATTGTTTGAGAAGAATTTAGCAAATGTAAAGCAGCAGCTGAGCGAAGAGAAAGAGTAAAACAGTTCCAGATTTTTGATGGCTGCCGTTGCAGTCTAGTGTTTGTTCATCCTTTCGGAATTAGCGCTTGTTTGGTGTGAAGTAAGGTTTGCAAGTTGTTGGTTTTTAGCTGTGTTGAGTGCTAAATAAGTGCTACTCTCGAAGGGGTGACCTTACACGTAGTCCATGTTGTAATGCAATTATTTTAACCCAGGAAGGGTGGAAGTATCATTCCCTACCCTCTTGTCTACGGTTATCCTAATACTTCCGACTTAAAAACTACCGCCCCATGTGCACCAGCAACACCGAAATATCGGAGGGGCTAACCCCGCTGATACGACTGGCTTGACCGATGGTGCGTGGCTTGAGTTGGGTGAGCTTGGTACGGGCTTCCTTGCTGAGAGAGGAAAGCGTATGGTAGTCGATATTTTCGTATAAGCGCACCGATTCCAGGCGGTTCATTTTGTCGACCATCTCCTGCTCGCGGCGAATGTACCCCTCGTACTTCATGTTGATCTCTGCCAGCTCGCGGGATTCGCTGTCGTATTGCTCCAGCTCCTGCGCGAAAGCGGGAACATTGGCGCAAATATCTACCAGCGATACATTGGGGCGCAGCAGCACCGTATTCAATTTTACGCTTTGCTTCAGCGGTGAAGAACCGATACTTTCCAGATATGGGTTGATCAATTCCGGTACAATGCTGTAGTTACTTAACAATTTTTCAATGGCTGCGGTAGCTTCTTGTTTGTGCGTCACCCTTTCCATGCGCTCCTCTAGGTGGTTCATGCCAATTTTGGCTGCCAGTGGCGTGAGGCGCAGATCGGCATTATCTTGCCGTAGCAAAATACGGTATTCAGCACGCGAGGTAAACATCCGGTAAGGTTCTTCCGTGCCTTTATTGATCAAATCATCAATCAAAACGCCGATGTAGGCATCCGAGCGTTTTAGTACAAAAGGCTCTTCGTCTTTCACTGCCAGGTAGGCATTGATGCCGGCCATTAAGCCTTGGCTGCCTGCTTCTTCGTAGCCTGTGGTTCCATTGATCTGGCCTGCAAAAAAGAGATTCTTCACGAGGCGAGTTTCCAAAGATGCACGCAGCTGTGTGGGCTGAAAAAAGTCGTACTCGATGGCGTAACCGGGCCGAAACATCTTCATGTTTTCAAAGCCAGGTACTTTGCGTAAAGCACTGTACTGCACATCCTCTGGCAGCGAAGAGCTGAAGCCATTGACGTAAATTTCACAAGTACTCCAACCTTCTGGTTCTACAAATAGCTGGTGGCGATCACGATCCGCGAAGCGGTCGATTTTATCTTCAATCGAGGGGCAATAGCGTGGGCCCAGGCCACGGATACGGCCATTGAACATGGGCGAACGATCAAAGCCCGTTTTCAAGGTTTCGTGTACTTCTTTGCTGGTATAAGTAATGTGACAAGGCAACTGCTTGGTCAGCGTTGGCGTATCTGTGTAGCTAAAACCTACGGGGTTTTCATCACCGAGCTGAACTTCCATTTTGGAGTAATCCAGGCTGCGGCCATCAATCCGTGGAGGGGTACCCGTTTTCATGCGGCCAGCTTCAAAGCCAAGCTCTCGTAATTGTTCTGTAATTCCGGTAGAAGCGCGTTCGCCGGCACGACCGCCGCCAAATTGTTTTTCGCCGATGTGGATCAATCCGTTTAGGAAAGTACCATTCGTCAACACCACCGCTTTGCCAGGTATTTCCAGCCCAATTCCGGTACGCACACCTACTACTCGCTCGCCTTTAACCACGATACCGGTGACCATCTCTTGCCAAAAATCGATATTCTCGTGAGCTTCCAGCATTTCGCGCCACTTGCCTGCAAACAACATCCGATCACTCTGGGCACGTGGACTCCACATGGCAGGGCCTTTGGATTTGTTAAGCATCCGGAACTGCACTGCCGTATGGTCGGTGACAATACCTGAATAGCCACCCAGTGCATCAATTTCACGCACAATCTGCCCTTTGGCCACTCCGCCCATAGCAGGATTGCACGACATTTGGGCAATGGTATTCATATTCATCGTCGCCAGCATTACGCGCGCGCCCATATTGGCGGCGGCTACTGCTGCTTCGCATCCCGCATGCCCTGCTCCAACCACGATGACATCATACTCCGGAAACATAAATTTTGTTTTTTATTTACCGGCCAAAGCCCAGTAAAATCGGCGCAAAAGTACTAAATATCAACAGTATCACCCCCTTTTTCGTTCGCCCTTTTTTCTCATTCAGGCAGCGATTAAAAGACTCATTGGGTCTTAGTGCTGTAACCGGAGCAACAACAGCTCCCATATTTCCTGCTTAATCAACACGTTTTGGGATTAGTACAAGCTACCTTTGCACATCAGCAAGGCTAGGTACTTTATTGTCAAAAATCACTAACCCCTCAACATTATGAATCCCATGCACCGACATTTATTATCTATACTAACCATCTTTACGCTCTTTGTAGCACTTCCTTTAAGTAGCCTGCAAGCACAAGAAACTGCCTTTGTATACGGTGATGAGTTCCTTTGTCCCGACCAGTGTGGACAGTGGTTTGTAGAGTTCCCTCAAGACCCCAACCTTAGTTACCATTGGTCTATCTATGATGGTACCTCTCCGGATAATGGCATCTTATGGAGCGAACAGGAAGGAATTGGGTTGTTTACCTTCGATTTATGTAACGGACCAATCAATATACCGCTACCTCCCGGTGTGTACACTGTTTACCTGGTTGTAAGTGGGCCTGGAGGAATGGATGTGATAGCTGCCGGGCAAACCAATTTTTATGTAGAAGATTTCTTCGACCCCTTCGGGGAAGCCTATGGCCAGCATATTACCGATTGCGAACAAGATTCTTTTGCCATCAACCTACCAGGTGGCCTGGAGGAGTGTTATGAAGTATGCGTAGGTTCGACCTCTACCCTCAGCATGGACAACATCCTTGTCTCGACCCCAAATGGGAGCACTAGCCAAGTAGACCTCAGTCAGGGGCAGTGGTCGGTTACTAATGGTACCATCATTCCTACGGTGAATACTGATGATAGTAATTTCAATCTTGCCGAAGTGTATGCATCGCCAGGGCAGACGGTTTGTGTGCCTTTGACGGTCAATAATTTTGACAATATCCAGGGGGTGTCACTTAGCATTAATTACAATGCTTCTATTCTTCAATTTGGAAGCGCCCAAAATTTCAACAACAACCTCCTAGCTTTCAATTCGTCTTCTGTTGGCAACCCTTTTCCAGGATCGATTACCCTTAACTGGAACGATCTTCTTGCCAACGGAGTCACGCTTAGTGACAACAGCACTTTGTTAGAGTTTTGTTTCACAGTAATGGGAAACACTTCCTCTTCTTTAAGTTTTTCAGGAACGCCTTCCCCTATTGAAATAGTTGACGGCAACGGCAACGTAGTCCCCTTTGACGGCAACACCGGCGCAGTCATCATTGGCTCACCTCCTTCCAGTACGATTTCTATCCTTTGGGACGAAGAAGGCCCCGGCCGGGCAACCTTCTCCTATTGGTATTTCAGTGATAACGGTTGTGATGTTTTTTCCAGCGTTGATGTTTGTTTCGATGTTATCCCTCCACCGCCAGCCGATTTCACTACCCAGCCTCCTGTAAGTTCCAATGGCTTGTTGGAGATTTGCGAAGGCCAAACCGTGTTCTTTACCAGCGAAGCTACAGAAGCCGATGCTTACCTGTGGGATTTTGGCGATGGTGGCGGCTCCTCGCTCCCCAACCCACAACACACCTACAACGCTGCGGGTACCTTCGAGGTCGAGCTTATCACCAGCGCTGGCTGTGAATGTGCAGATACCAGCAGACTTACCGTCATCGTAGAAGGCAATGACGCGCCCTTTGTAGACTGTGTTGCCACTATTTGTGAAGGCACTTCCGTCACTTATACTGCCAATACTGGTTGTAGTAGTTACGACTGGACCATCAGCGCCAATGGCAGTATTCTCGACGGTGGCGGACCAGCGGATGATTTTATCACGATCCAATGGGGCGCTGGCCCTATTGGCGAAATTACATTACAAACAGATGGCTGCCCCGACCTCAGTGACTGTACCGAGGCCGCTTATCTCCAAGTCCCCATTATTTCCAGTAGCACTACGATTGAAGGCCCAGCACAAGTTTGCCGAGGCGATCAAACCGTATACACCGTCCCTCCTTTTGAAGGCACGGAATTCAACTGGAGTGTCACTTCGTTTGGAACGATTATTGACGGGCAAGGCACGCCCAGTGTAACCATCGAATGGTCTGATGGGCCAATCCCTACTGGTGCACAAACCGTAAGTGTCGACTATACAAATTGTTATCTCGAATGTGGCGGCAGTGCCCAGATGGATGTGTTTGTACGCCCTGAATTTTACCTTACGGGTGAAATAGAGGTTTGTGAAAATAGCAGTACAGACTATGCTGTGATCAATACTCAAACCAATGTGGGTTTCCCTGCTAACTTCAGTGTCCTTGCCTCCGATGGTACCACTGTCTGGACGAGTCCTGGCGCGGGAAGTTCTTTCCCTGTCGACTGGGATTTTGGCGCTGGTGATTTCACGTTGATGGCTACGCCCCAAAACCCTGCTGACTACTGTACACTTTTGGCAGAAATGGCCGTAAAAGTAATTGCTCAACCAGCGGCAGTTGCTACCATCAACGGACAAACAGAAATTTGTGCAGGCATTGCCTATACCTATAATATAGCGAACCCCATCGACGGAGAACGCTATCGCTGGACGATCAATAACGCAGGTACAATAACCAACAGAGAAGGAGCTTCTATTGCTGTGATTTGGAATGCAGGAGGGCCTTATGAACTGAGTGTTATCCGCCTTTCTCCTCCATTATTTTGTGCTTCTGCGGCAACCTCTCTCTCTATTGGTGCTGTAAGTAGTTTTGCCATCAGCGGAGATGACCAGGTATGTATGGATCAGTTGGCAGCTTATACCAGCGACCAAACTGGTGATGTATTTTACGATTGGGCTATTCAGCCCGCAAGTGCCGGCACCATTACCGGTGACCCCAGTGCCGCAGATGTTGAAATCCTTTGGCATAGTGCCGGACCAGCAACCGTAACCCTCGACATTTGTGGACAACAGGAAACCTTTATGGTAACCGTAAACGCGCCCCCTCAGCCGGTCGTTAACCATCCGGCTTCCATTTGTCCTGGTGTTACAGCCCCGGTAAGTACAACGGCTGCTTTTGCCACCTACTCTTGGCAAGATGCGGAAGGTTTGGAGCTCTCTACTAGTCCAACACCAGACCTGTCGGGAGGCTATTACCGACTAGAAGTAACTGACGCCATCGGTTGTGTAGGACGTACAACCTTCCAAATTTACGAATTCCCGGAATCTAATATTAGCATCAGTACGCCTGACTTTACGCTTTTCTGTAACGTTCCTCCATTAAGTCGCTTATATGCAGTAAATACCGAGGATGGTTACACCTACCAATGGTACCAAAATGGAGCGCCCCTTGCCGGAGAAACCGGCTCTAACTACACCGCCACTGCTTTTGGAGCCTACCATGTAGACATCATTGATGAAAACGGGTGTGCTTTTTCTTCTAATACCATTAGTGTAGAAGATAACTGTACAGACATTCGTTGTACAGGTGGTGGTGCCGGCTGTAATAACCCAGGCCACACGTTTACTTCAATGGACAACGGCTCTTGTGACGACCGCGCTTACACGGCGATTGCCATGGGGAGTATTCCTGGTAGTGTTTTCTGGAACTTCGATGATCCAGACAGTGGTGCTGCTAATAGTGGTTCAGGTGTCAACGTGACCCACCAGTACACCAAGCCTGGTTTCTATCGGGTACTAATGGGAGCACTCTATGACGATGGAATGGGTGGTTCGGTATTATGTCGGGAAATCCTTCCGGATACTGTTTTTGCCGTCGCTGACTTTGAGTACGATGGCGTTTGTCCAGGTGCACCCGTTCAGTTTTATGATCTTACTACTTTTCTGGATTTAGCGATCATTACTAGCTGGAGTTGGGACTTTGGCGACCCTACTAGTGGCATAGATAATACCTCTACTGATAAAGACCCGATACATATCTTCAGCGGTGGTGGTGACTATCAAGTGAGTTTAACCACTACAACCGATCAGGGCTGTAGTACGACCATTACCAAAACGGTCAGTATCTACCCCTTGCCATTTACCAATTTCTTGGAACCTGATGTGAGTTGTGCGTTAACAGCCATCGAATTCAATGCTGATGTAGAAGCCACTGTCTCTGAAGTAATGTGGAATTTTGGTGAAGCCAGCAGTGGTGATGCTAACACCTCTACCTTATTTGACTCTTATCATCTTTTTGCCACTCCAGGCAATTACATGGTAACCTTGGAAGCAACCAGCATTTATGGCTGTGTCAACACCTTTGATCGTACCATTGCGATCATACCCAACACCCTAAGCGGGGAGATTGACCCACCGGGCACTTCGACCTTGTGTGAAGGGGACGAACTTATCCTAAACGCACCAGGAAACGGCGCTACCTCATGGGTGTGGTCTACCAACGAAGATACTCAAGCAATTACAGTAGACGAAGCCGCAGCTTATAGTGTAGTACTTACCGATGACGATGGTTGTACTTACAGTCCTCAGCCTGTTTTGGTAGATATTATTCCGGCGCCACAAAGCCCGATCCGCTCTGTCACTTATAATGATTTTAATCAACCTACGGCCTTTACTTACGATACCTTGTACGTATGTTTTGGTGAAGACATTTTCCTGGAAACAGAAGAGACTGCGGGCTATAGCTACCAATGGTCAAATGGAGATACAGGTATTGATACGGAATACACCGAAGATCGTGGCAACTTACTTGCCGCTGGTGAATACCTCATCACTATGGATGTTACGGACACCAGCACCGGTTGTAGTGCTACCGAAGGATTTGTGATCATTGTTCATCCAACACCAGATGTTCCTGTTTTGGACGCAGGCAACGATGCACTTTGTGCAGGCACTGCCGCTACCATTTCTGTTAGCAACCCTCAGGCCAACGTTATCTACTTCTGGAGTAGTGGTGACACTGGATCGAGTATCACCACAGATCAAGCTGGCGAATACTATGTTACTTCCGTCAATATTTATGGCTGCCGCAATGAAAGCGAAGTCACCGAAGTGCTAGAGGGGCCAGACATTAGCTTGGTACCTAATGGTTGTCATACGCGCTGTGCGCCAGATACCCTTTGTTTGCCAACGATACCTGACGTTATCAGCTACCAATGGTACCTGGATGGCACCTTGATTCCAGCTCCTGATGGAACGATCCCTAATTTGATTGTAGATCAAAGCGGTAGTTACACTTTGGAGATGGAGGATATCAATGGCTGTGTACAAACAAGTAATCCTTTAAACATTGATCTTCTTCCTGGTTTTGGTACATTATTTGGCAATGTTTACTACGATATGAATAACAACGACATGATCGACGCAGCAGATAGCTTAGCGGGCGACATTGAAGTTGAATTATCCGGTAATATGGGGCTACAAGATGCCATTATTACCCCACTTGATGGTACTTATGGATTCGTGAATGTTCCTGAAGATGACTATACCCTCTCGATTGACGAAATGACCGTCCCTGCAAGCTGGGTGCCGCAAATAGCGTCTATTGACACTACTTTTATGGGGTGTGATCAGGAGGTTGTTATTAACTGGTTATTGATACAAGATTGCAATTTTGACACCTCCTTCGTTGCCAGTATTTGTCCGGGTGAGGATTACATATTCCAAGGCCAGCCTTATGCCATAGGTAGTAGCAATACCGTTCAAACTACCTCTGCTCAGGGTTGCGATTCTACGTTTACCTTTACTGTAACAGCGCTACCAAGCACTTCCGAAGTTTTCGGCGTAGAGGTTTGTGCCGGAGAAACCTACAGCTATGCTGGAGCGGAATACCCCATCGGTACTGACGAACTCATCACCTTCACCAACAGTGTAGGTTGTGATTCTATCGTTCAGCTTCAGGTGGTGGAATCACCAAGTACTTCCGAAATTTTCGGCGTAGAGATTTGTGCCGGAGAAACCTACAGCTATGCTGGAGTAGAATACCCCATCGGTACCGACGAACTCATCACCTTCACTAATAGTGTAGGTTGTGATTCTATTGTTCAGCTTCAGGTGGTGGCTTCTCCCGAAGCAAGCTTTGCCCTGAGTACAGAAGAAAGTTGCCAAGGGCTACCAACGGGCACCCTCACGGTGGCACCGAACAGTGGCGCTGCACCTTTTGTTTATGCACTTGACGATGGTGACTTCCAAGCTCAAGCTGCATTTACGAATCTTGAAGCTGGTGCTTATGACCTTATTGTCGAAGACGCCAATGGTTGCCAATACCTTGAAAGCTTTGCGGTGGATGCATCCCCTAGTCTTGTTGTCAATGTCTCTGACATGATACTGCCGTGTGATAGTGCAGCCGTTCAATTACTGCCGGAAATAGTAAGCGGTGACGATGGCTTCCTTCTTTTCCAGTGGAGCGACGGCATTACGACCCTTGGCCGGCAAGTAAGCACTCCGGGGACATTGTACCTGGAGGTAAGTAATGGCTGTGAAACAGTAAGTCTGCCTGTGACGATAGAAGCAGAAAAATCACCAGAAGGCTCGCTTATTTATGTTCCGAATGCATTCTCTCCTAATAATGATGGAGCCAACGACACCTTTAAGGTTTATCCTGGCCAAGATGTGCAGATTGATGATATCGACTTTCAGATTTTTGATCGTTGGGGCAGCATGATTTTTGATGCCCAGCAAGGTGATGACGAATGGGATGGTGTCAACAATGGGCGTCGCGCAGCGCAGGGTGTTTACATCTGGCAATTAAAAGCAAAAATAAACTTGTGTGGACAAGTAGTAGATGTTGTCCAGCAAGGTGAAGTTATATTGGTTCGCTAAGTGTGTTGCTATGGCCCGGATCTATTTCCGGGCCAAGCAACGCACATTTTCGTTCCTTTTTAAAAGACGAGTAGTAAATCCTTATTTAGCGGATGGAAGCAGTAGCTTTTCATCCGCTTTTTTTACCTTTGGAGATTAAGGTAAACCATGCCTTATTTTTAAGCCTTTGGCTTCCTCAATTGAAACTAAATATTATTATCGATATGTCTTATGAATTAACCGGAAAACTCCACAAGAAATACCCAACTGAAAACAAAACAGACAGCTTTCAGGCACGGGAATTCGTGGTGTTGATGGAAAGTGGAAATTACCCTCAATACATTAAATTACAGCTGACACAAGACCGTTGTGCTTTACTTGATCCTTATGAAGAAGGTCAGGAAATCAAAGTACATTTCGACCTTCGTGGACGGGAATGGAACGAGAAATACTTCACCAATCTTAATGCTTGGCGTATTGAAGCACCTGCCGCAGCCACAGCACCGTCTGCATCAGCTGGTGAAGAAAACTTCTTCCCTGCCGCAGGTGACGAACCTACTGTAGCAGCGGATGATGATTTGCCATTCTAATCTAATCTATGCCCGGGCAACTGTTTGATAACCATAGCCGGCAGATCAATTACCTGCGCTTAGCAGTTACTGATCGTTGCAACCTTCGCTGCTTTTATTGCATGCCGGAGGAAGGTATCAATTATGTTGCCCGGACACAGCTTCTCTCTTACGAAGAAATGCTTCGTGTAGTACAAGTACTTGTACCTCTGGGGATTGAAAAAATACGTTTAACGGGTGGTGAACCTTTTTTGCGCAAAGATTTCATGCCTTTTTTACGGACCATCAGCAAGATCGATGGCCTGAAGCAGATCAACCTCACCACCAACGGTACACTTACCGAACAGCATGTTCCGGAACTCAAACAAATCGGTATTCATTCCGTCAACCTTAGTATTGACACTTTAGACCGGCAGCGTTTTCACGAGATTACTCGGCGGGATAGTCTGCCGGAAGTTTGGCGCACCTTCGAAGCACTTGTAGCACACGGCATTGATACCAAACTGAATGCCGTTGTGATGGACCAGCAGAATATTGAAGATATTTTGCCCATGGTAGCGCTCACCAAGAAATACCCCGTCAGCGTCCGCTTTATCGAAGAGATGCCCTTTAATGGCGACACCGCTCATTATCAAAAACTGCCCTGGGATCATCGTAGAATAACGGAACATATTCGTTCTGCTTACCCTGCTTTGGAAAAACTGACCGACCCTCCTGGCAGTACTTCTTATAATTACCGTATACCTGGTCACCAAGGTACGGTGGGGGTCATCGCTGCCTATTCTCGCACTTTTTGCGGCAGTTGCAACCGTATCCGAGTCACGCCGAAAGGTCTGCTAAAAACATGCCTTTACGACCAGGGAGTGCTCAGTATTCGCGATCTCATGCGGGCGGGTGCTACTAATGATCAATTGGCAGATGCCTTCACCTCTGCACTCCAACACCGGGCCAAAGACGGCTGGGAAGCAGAAGGCCGCCAAAACAATGACCCCAATGCTCGGGAAAGCATGGCCACGATTGGGGGGTAACCAACTTTCTTTTCGTACTTATTGTTATATTTAGGAATAAAGACATTGCTAATGAAACAAACAACCGTCGCTCTGACCGACCTTTATAAATGGACGGTTTCAGAGTTTCAGCAAATGGTAACAGCAGGAATTATAGAAGAAGACGCTCACGTCGAATTACTTCACGGTCAAATTGTAAAAATGAGTCCTGTAGGAAAATTCCATGCCGCTTGTGTTAGTTTTTTGAATGATTGGTTGAGCCAGCAACTACGATCCGATTTCATTATCAGGGTACAGGACCCTATAAAAATGGATGATCATTCTGAACCAGAACCAGATATTGCGGTCGTTAAGCGGCGTGCAGATTTCTATGCCAGTCACCTTCCCGGCCCTGACGATATTGAATTCCTGATTGAAGTTGCAGACTCCTCTCTCCAAAAAGACCAAGAGATTAAGGCTCCTCTCTATGCCCGGTTTGGTATCAAAGAATTTTGGCTGGTGGATTTGTCAAAACAAGCCTTACACCATTATGCAATACCAGCAAATGATGCCTATCAACAACGCAAAACCTTTACCTTAAACGATCAGTTTGAGCACCCTTTGCTTGGTATAGTTGTTATCAGTAAATTATTCCCCTGGCTCTAATTCTTTCCAATACATGTCCTCTTTCACCCACCTTGATGCTGCTGGTAATCCATCCATGGTCGATGTTGGCAACAAGAATGTTACGCGCCGTACAGCAGTAGCACAAGCCATCGTCGTTCTCGGAGACGAAATCATGAGCAAGCTCGAAAACAAGGATATTCAAACCAAGAAAGGTCCTGTTTTTCAGACAGCTATATTAGCCGGAATCATGGGTGCCAAAAAGACCAGCGAACTGATCCCGCTCTGCCATCCTTTGGCTTTGGAAAAAGTGGGCGTTGATATTAATATTAATGACGCGAAGGAAGTTGTTATTACTTGTACTGCTCGCCTTTCCGGCAAAACCGGTGTAGAAATGGAAGCCCTCACCGGTGCCAGTGTAGCTGCACTGACGATCTACGATATGTGTAAAGCTTTCAGCCACGATATTGTGATAAAATCTACCCGCTTGTTGGAGAAGACGGGAGGGAAGTCTGATTATCAATCTGCTTAGATCATGCCCAAAACTCACCAAAAACACGCCAAACTTACACGTCCTGCTTACGGCGAATTCCACCGTAGCGAATGGGGATTTATTGGTGCTCCATGTGGCACGATTCAGCAGCTGAGCGCTAAACTCATTGAGGCTTTACAGATGCACTATCGCCTCGCTTACGTGGATGCCGATCACGCTGCAGGTGACCAAGCGGAGACCATGCCCGTAAGCGGCAGTGCGCTGGTGTATACCGATAAGATCAATTATCATCGCTATGATCTGACTGATGATTTGAATAAATTTCACCGCCGCCCGCTTTTCAATGCGGTGGATGGGGTGCTCGTCAATGGCAACCACTTTTTAGCTAAAAAGCAGATCGTCATTCTCGACCCAAAGAAGGAAGAAAGCCTCAGCCGAAAACTGGATCGCCTGACGGATGTTGCGCTTATTCTGACCACTCCCGGGCAGGAAAAACCTTACGATTTCCTATTGGAACACCTTGGGGAGCAACGACCATTCATGATGCCCCTTGGCGATATCAATGGCATCATCCAGTGGCTCCGTGCTCAACTGACAGCAGCACGCGCCCCGATCAATGGGCTCGTTTTGGCAGGTGGTAAAAGCCAGCGCATGGGCATCGATAAAGGGCAAATTACTTACCATGAGCTACCTCAGCGGGAGCATCTTGCACAACAGCTCAGCGGTATTTGTCAAGCGGTTTATTATTCTTTGCGGGAAGGACAAGAAGCGCCGGAAGAAACGGCCGTTATTCGGGATACTTTTACGGGCCTTGGGCCTTATGGTGCTATACTTTCCGCTTTTCGCAAACAGCCAGAAGCGGCATGGCTGGTAGTAGCTTGCGACCTCCCTTTACTCGACCAAGAAGCCTTGAAATTTTTGCTCCAGCATCGTGATCCTTCAAAATTAGCGACGGCTTTCCACAATCCAGAAACGGGCTGGCCCGATCCGCTGGTCACGATATGGGAACCGCGTGCTTACCCGGTTTTGTTACAGTTCCTCACCCAAGGATACAGTTGCCCGCGCAAGGTGCTCATCAACTCGGATATTAAACTATTGGATGCTCCAAATCCTCATGTTTTACTAAATGCCAATTCGCCGGAAGAGCGGGAAGAGGTGGAGAAAACCTTGAATCAATAGTTTTTTTGAACCACTTAAGACACCAAAGTGAGGTTCCTTTTTTGAATCATATCAGGAATTATAAGAAGCAGACAGTATAAGGTAAATTCATGAATTTACCCGACACCCGACACCCGACACCCGACACAGGTCGCCCCCCTTAATACTAGCCTTGCGCTTCGGTGGCTTCCACTTTCTTCAGAATACCTTGTAGTACATCCTTGGCTTCGCTCAGGGTGTTTACGTTCTGTTTGCTCATGATAAGGTAACGAGCAGCTTGCTTGAGATTGAGACCTCGTAGCTTACCTTCAGTGGTGATCAGTTGCAGTATATTATTGAAGCGCTTGGTTTCGAAATAAATGCTCTGCGGGTCTTCTACAAAGTAGGCGCGTAGTTTGCCTCCCTTAAGAATGATTCGCTCAAAACCGAGCTTCTTACATTCCCAGCGCAAGCGCAGACCATCGAACAATTCATCGACCTGTGACGGAACGGGACCGAAACGATCTCGAAGCGAGGCGGCAAACTTGGTCAACTCTTCCTCTGTCTCAATGGCATCCAGCTTGGTGTAGAGATTTAGTCGCTCCTGGATGTTAGTGATGTAAGCATCCGGAATCAACATCTCCACATCCGTATCGATCTGGACATCACGGACGAAGTCGTTCTTTTTCTCCAAATCTTCTCGGAAGAGGTCTTGGAATTCTTTTTCTTTCAATTCCCGCACGGCATCGTCCAGCACGCGCTGGTAGGTTTCGTAGCCAATATCTGAGATGAAACCACTTTGCTCACCGCCCAACAAATTACCTGCACCACGTATATCGAGGTCGCGCATGGCGATATTGAACCCGCTACCGAGCTCGTTGAATTCTTCCAATGTTCGCAAACGACGGCGTGCTTCCGGCGTGAGTACGCTCATAGGCGGGCCCATCAAGTAACAGAAAGCCTTCTGATTGGAACGCCCTACCCGGCCTCGCAGCTGGTGCAAATCACTGAGTCCAAATTGGTGAGCATTGTTGATGATCATGGTATTCGCATTCGGAATATCCAATCCTGTTTCGATAATATTTGTACAAATGAGCACCTCGTGGCGACGGTCGATAAAGTCGATCAGTACCCGTTCCAGCTCTTTGGGTTCCATTTGCCCGTGGGCTACCGCTATATCTACATCAGGGCACAGTCGGCGTATCAAAGCACCCATATCGGCCAAGCTTTTGACCCTGTTGTGAACAAAAAAGACCTGCCCACCACGTTGTACTTCATAGTAGATCGCGTCTTTTATCATTTCCTCTTTGAAAACCCTCACTTCCGTGTGAATAGGTCGACGATTTGGCGGGGCCGTTCTGATGATCGACAAATCACGAGCAGAGAGCAGACTAAACTGAAGTGTCCGTGGAATAGGCGTTGCTGTTAAGGTCAGCGTATCGACATTGACCTTGATGCTACGAAGTTTTTCTTTGGCAGCAACACCAAACTTTTGTTCTTCATCAATAACCAAAAGACCAAGATCTTTGAACTTGAGTTTTTTATTGAGTAAGGCGTGCGTGCCTATCAATACATCAACTTCACCAGCTTCGGTAGCCTTGAAAACCTTGTTGCGCTCGGCGGTGGTTCGGAAACGGTTGACGTAATCAACGTTCGCACCAAATTCTTCCAATCGTTCTTTGAACGTTCGATAATGTTGCAAGGCAAGGATGGTCGTTGGAACCAAAATGGCTACTTGCTTGCCGCCGACCACGGCTTTAAATGCTGCTCTTACCGCAATTTCAGTTTTACCGAAACCCACATCGCCACAGATCAGGCGATCCATGGGGTAGGCCTTCATCATATCCTCTTTCACATCCTGTGTGGCCGTAAACTGGTCGGGCGTATCTTCGTACATGAAGCTGGCCTCAAGTTCATTCTGCAGATAGCCATCTTGTGGAAACGCAAACCCGGGACTGGCCTTACGTTTTGCGTAAAGCTTAATCAGCGATGCTGCAATGTCTTTAACTTTCTTCTTGGTGCGCGCNNAGGCGAGGTGGCGCACTGTCTTTACCCGAATGACGGGAAAGCTTATGCAGGGAGTTGATCCCCACATAAAGCAGGTCATTGTTTTTGTAAACAATACGTACCGATTCCTGACTCTTGCCGTTTACATCCAATTTTTCCAAGCCACTGAAACGCCCAATACCGTGATCGATATGCACCACAAAGTCTCCCGGCTCCAGCTCCCGCAGCATTTTGAGGTTCAGTGCCTGGTCTTTGGTAAAACCGCGCTTGAGTTTGTAGCGGTGGAAACGTTCAAATATCTGGTGATCCGTATAACACGCTACCCCTAAATCTATATCTACAAACCCTTCGTGGACTGCTTTAATGATGGGATGGAACTGCACATGCGCATTCAAATCATTGAAAATGGCATAAAATCGTTCTATCTGCTTAGGGTTATCAGTAAAAAGAAAATTTTCGCGCCGTTCACCTGTATTACTATGCAGGTCTTTGATCAGCAGGTCAAAATTCTTATTAAAACTGGGTTGCGGGCGTGCATCAAAATGTATCTTTTGCTGAACGGGAATCGGTTGGGTGTGGTCTGTAAATAGAATGATCGGATGATCAGCCACATCAGCCACTACTTCGCCTGGGTGGATAAACGCTCGATCTCGGAAAATTTCGGCCAAATCGCCTTCATCAAGAATCGTAATGGATTTCGCAAATTCTTCCGCTTTTTCAAAACAAGCTTGCAGNNGCCTATCCAGTAGCAATTGTAAATCCGCAATCCAGATAACCGTATTTGGCGGTAATACCTGAAACAAAGGAACCTTCTGATCTTGGCTAAATTTGGTATTGATGTTTGGCACAATCGAGACTTGCTTGATCGTGCGTACCGATAGCTGATCCAGTGGGTTGAAGGTACGGATGGTCTCTACTTCTTCATCAAAAAGCTCGATTCGATAGGGATAATCATTACCATAAGAAAAGATATCGATGATTCCTCCACGGATACTAAACTGCCCTGGTTCGTAGACAAAATCTTCGCGACTAAAGCCGTATTCCGTCAATAGCTCTATCATCGTATTCACATCCACCAATTCACCAACGACAATGTTGATCCGGTTGGCATTGAGCACCTCCGGCGCAACGACTTTTTCAAAAAGTGCTTCCGGGTAAGTGACGACAATTTCGCCTTTTGCCTTGGATTGCGAGAGGTTATTGACCGTTTCGGTACGTTGGAGAACGTGATTGGTCTCTAATACATCAAAATACAACGGACGCTTAAACGAATCAGGGAAAAATCGGACGGGCTTCGGCTCCAAAAGGCCAGCTACCGTATTTTGCAAATAGGCCGCTTCTTCCTTATCATTTGCAACGACCAAGTGATGCTGGTTAGCTTCTTTATACGCGGCACTGATCACGAAGCTACTCAGGCTACCTCGCAGTCCTGTAAGCTGTATGCGTGGCTGGTCACCTTCCGCCCCGCCACCCAGTGCAGTGAGCAGTTGCTTTAAACGATCATCATTTCGGTACCGTTGGAGTAAGTCTTCTAAATTCCCCACTAAGAATGGCCTGTGTTAATTTGAAAATGTAAAGATACGGTTTGGAAACAAGGGAAAGGGGAATAGGTTGGGTGGATGCCAAATTTAGCGTTTACTCCTCTCTGAGATTGAACAAATTATAAAATATTCTTAATTTTGAGTTAGGCGCTCAAAATCCCAAAATCATGATATACCGTTACGCTCTCTTACTCGTCCTTTTCTTCTCAAATGGTCTTATTCTTGAAGCACAAAACAGTTTTCCTACAGCTACCCAAAATCCTGTATGGCAAGTGTTAGATCACTTTCTACAGGAAAATGTGCTCAATCATAACGTTTGGTATACGGAAACGGCTATTGATAGTTGTAGCACAACTTGGGTTCCCATTTTTGTCCAAAGAGAATACTATCCTACTCCTTTTTTAAGAGGCTATTATCGTAACAGCGGCGAACAGATCTATTTCCGCAAAACACTGGATTGCAACCAATCTGAATATTTGTTGTACGACTTTTCTCTTAGTGTCGGTGACAGTGTTGATATTTATGACGAATCCGCTTTGAGCGACAACCGCATTACTTACCATGTAACGGAAACAGGTACGCGCTGCTACGGCGGGGTAGAGCGACGTTATCTTAGTGTGGGTTACGAAATAGGTGACCCTGATGATGTTTTTTCCTATTATGATTATTACCAAACGGTTTGGGTAGAAGGTATTGGTGACATTACCCATCCCTTTAAAGGCCTGGATTGTGTTTCCTCTGTCGATGATGTTTGTGAAAACTACGTTTACGTGGAGTGCTTGAATACCAATGAAGAAGTGCTTTATAGTCGGGATGAGACGAGTGGCTGTAGTTACGAAAATGACGACCCTCGTAATTGCCTTTCTATTGCGGCTCAGGTTTCAGAGACCCTAACGCCAACAGGGGATGTAATTACCCAAAAAGCTATTTCCATCTTCCCTAATCCTATTCGCCAAGGATACCCCTTACGCATAGGGGATACAGGTACATCACTTCCTGTCAGCATCTATTTGGCTAATGGCCAATTAGTATGGTCGGGTAAATCAATAGCGCTAATGAGTAACCCTATCTCCTTACAAAAAGGAACTTACCTCGTTAATATTCGAGACAGCAAAGGTCTTCAGCAATGGCAAAAAATGATCGTGTATTAGCACCCAAAAGATACTACCTTTATTGGTTGAGTAATCTCCCAATACCGTTTTCTAATGAAATACTGGCTGTATACCTTATTGTTGTTCACTTTAGCCTTCACGATTAACGCTCAGAACCTGGTTCCTAACGGTGATTTTGAAATCATTGATTGCCCTACCAATAACATTAATAGTATCACGGAAACTGCCACCTGGTATGCTTGTAGTGGTGCCGACGCTTACTGGCTCCACGAGGATTGTCCGTTGGATCCTGCCATTGCGGAATCCGTGTTTTTTATTAACCCAGCTACAGAGGCCTACTCCGGCGTAGGGTATATTTCGCTGGAAGGCGTGATGACGCGTAACGGTTATATTGCCTCTGAGGGGGTAGGTATTGAATTGACGGAACCTCTACAGGCCGGTGTTCCTTACTTTTTTCAGATGGCAGCACTTTTTCAAAATGAAAGAATTGCGGGCCAGCATCCCGGTAATGCTTGCCAGACGCTACCTCCTCGTTTTATGGAAGTATATGTTGGGTCGGAAAAAATTCAGGTCCGCAGAGAAAGTGACATCCTGGATGTAACGACGGGGATCTCCTCAAATGCCAATCTCGTTTTAGTCGATTCTACTTCGACGGTAGAAGAAAATTTCTATAATAACCAGTGGTATCTTTTTTCCAATTGTTTTATTGCTTCTGGCGGCGAAACACATATCGGTGTTATGGGTAGCAACTTTCAAGTACCCGCCAACAATGGTTGTGTAGCAGAAGGGGAGCCTGGTGCTGTTTATCTGTTTGGCTACAGCCTGGATGCCGTACAATTGGCAGAAATGCCGACAGAAATCGAAGCAGACAGAAACATTTGCGACAATGGCGGGTGGGTAGATTTGCAAGGCGTCGTCTCCAATATTTATTTCGATTACGCAAGCTTCCTTTGGGAAGATGGCTGCACCTTGGCCCGAAGGGTAATTCGCAGACCAGGTGTTTATCAGGTAGACATGATACTACCTTGCATAACCATTCCTATCACCTTGAATATTTCTATTGATGAGTTTTGCAGCGCAGTGATGTATACAGAAGAAATGCCGGAAAGCATTGCTGAGAACATCGTAATTTGTACAGATGAAGGCCCCGCCAACATCAACCTCCTTGATTACACGCCTGAAGTACTGCGCAACGACCTCTCGTTCGACTGGGCGGATGGCTACTCGGGGGCTACTCGTATATTAGACAACTCTGCTGTTTACGAGATTTGGGCGACCACTTCTTGCTTTGCTTTCCCGATGACCTTGCAAGCGGAATTACTGGCTTGTGAAACAAAGATTTTCGTACCCAACGCTTTTTCGCCCAACCTGGATGGTGTCAATGACCAACTCCGGCCTTTTATCAATAGCCCGTGGCCAGCTATAAGTTACCAGTTTCAAGTTTTTGATCGTTGGGGGCAGCTTGTTTTCCAAACAGAGAACCCTGATGAAGCTTGGGATGGAAAGGTGAAAAACAAAATAGCAGACCAAGGCGTCTTTTTATGGTCGCTGGAATACGATACAGGACAGGAAAATGGTGGAAAAACCAGTCTTTCTGGCGATGTGATGCTGATTTATTAGCGGTTATACTTCGCCAACCCTAAATTTGTGAATTTTGTCTTGCTCTTTTCTCGGCTAGCTGCGTTAAAAAGCCTCGCCTGAGCTCAGGCTATGGCTACGTTTTTTTGCCTTACTAGTCAAAAAAATAGCGTTGTCAATTTTTGACAAATCTAAGCTTGCCGAAGTATAGATCAACTGTCCTTTCAAGAACGTATCTTTGCCCCAACAAGCTAATAACTATGAGTAAGGGTCCTGGTAATAATCCTCGTTTTCGACAAAGTCGTGCCCGTAATGCAGGTCCTGCACCAAAGATACAGCGTGACCCGGCCGAGATTATCGGTATGCGGCTGAACAAGTATATTGCCCACAGCGGTATCTGTAGCCGTAGGCAGGCAGGCGAGTACGTAAAAGACGGCCTGGTGAAGGTCAACGATGTGCTGGAAATCAACCCGGCTTATCAGATTCAGGAAGGAGATGTTGTCACTTTTCGTGGAAAAGAGATACAGCCAGAAGAAGAACTCGTATATATCCTGCTGAATAAACCCAGCGGTGTGATCACCACTTTATCCGATGAACACGGTCGCAAAACCGTTATGGATGTGCTGGCGGGTGCCGTTAAGCAGCGTATCTATCCGGTGGGTCGCTTGGATAAAGATACTACAGGCCTTTTACTCCTGACCAATGATGGCCAGCTGGCTAAAAAAATGATGCACCCCAGCCATGAAGTGCCCAAGGTTTATGAAGCCACTTTAGACAAGCCTGTCTCCCCTGAAGATTTGGAAAAAATTGCGGCAGGATTAACCCTGGAAGACGGCCCTGTGAGTGTAGATTGGGTCAATTATCTTCAACCCGACAACAAAGAGGTGGTCAGTCTCGAAATCCATCTGGGGCGCAACCGTATTGTTCGTCGAATTTTCGAACACCTGGGCTACCAGGTTGTCAAGCTAGATCGCCCTTATTTGGCGGGGTTAACCAAGAAAGACCTGCCTCGTTCTTATTTCCGCTATCTGACTACTCAGGAAATTACGATGTTGAAGCATTTTATCAAGTAATTCCTCGTGAACGCTCTTATTATTCCTACCTTTGCGGGTAGTTCCCTGAATACAGCTTTGATAATCTACAAGTGCCACACTTTTTTCTAGTGATTGGTGCCTCTTTTTATTGTTCAGGTACACCTATAGCTATGAGATTGAATTCAGCAAAAAATCACGAGCCTCAATTTAACACGATGGTTGACGTAAAAATCCTTACCACTACCAACTCCCGTTACCTTGGCGAAAAAATCGCCGATTATTATGGCCAGCCATTGGGTGACCTTATCATCAAACGTTTCAGTGATGGCGAGATGCAGCCTGTAATCAATGAATCGGTGCGCGGTGGTTTCGTTTTCTTTATCACCTCTACTTGCCAGCCGCACGAAAATCTGATAGAGCTTCTATTGGCTATTGATGCTGCTAAGCGAGCTTCTGCCGGTTACATTACGGCTGTGATCCCTTACTTTGGTTACGCTCGCCAAGATCGTAAAGACAAGCCACGGGTGCCGATCTCAGCAAAACTTATTGCCAATTTACTGCAAGCTGCTGGTGCTGATCGTATCATGACGATGGATTTGCACGCCGACCAGATTCAGGGATTTTTTGATATTCCTGTAGATCACCTAAAGAGCGAGGCTATTTATCTGCCTTACCTTCAGGAAAACCTTGATTTGACCAATGTCATTTTTGCATCCCCTGATGTTGGAGGAGTAAAAAGAGCCAGAACTTACGCCAAGCATTTCAATCGCCCGCTCGTTATTTGTGACAAATACCGCAAGCGTGCTAATGAAATTGCTGAGATGACCGTCATTGGTGAAGTAAAAGATGCCGATGTTATTCTGGTAGACGACTTGGTTGATACAGCAGGAACGCTTTGCCGGGCAGCAGATATTATTATGAAGAAAGGTGCCAAAAGCGTGCGTGCACTGTGTACCCACCCTGTACTCAGTGGTAAGGCTTATGAAAATGTAGAGAACTCTGTGTTAGAAGAACTATTGGTTTGTGATACCATTCCATTAACACAAGAATCAAGCAGAATCAAGGTACTTTCTACAGCTAAACTCTTTGCGAGAGCTATTCGAAATACCCACGAACACCGCTCGATTTCAGCATTATTTGTAGAGCAGTAAGGATTTTTTAAAAAAAGTATGCTATAACTAACACACTTTCTAGGATTTACCTATCTTTGCGTGCCTTTTTGGAGCCTCTCATTACGAAGGCCGTTAATTGAAAAGAATAACTATCATGGAAGCAGTAACTGTTTCAGGACAAATAAGAACGGACGTTGGTAAAAAATCTACCAAAGCGATTCGTAATGCTGGACAAGTCCCTGCTGTACTCTACAGCAAAGACAAGACTATCCATTTTGCAACTACGCAAAAAGCTGTTAAGTCACTTATCTATACGCCTAAGTTCAAAGTAGCTGAGGTAGAAATAGACGGTACCACTCACCGTGCTATTATCAAAGATATTCAGTTTGATGCTGTTACTGACGATATCGTCCACTTGGATTTTCTTAAGTTGGTAGATGGCCATTCTGTAAAACTCGAGATTCCTGTACGTTTTGAAGGTACTGCTCCTGGTATGCGTGCTGGTGGTAAGTTACTTCGTTTGATGCGTCGGATCAAAGTTAAGACCACTCCTGAGAAGATGGTTAACGAATTAACGGTCAATATCTCTTCTTTAGAGCTAGGACAATCTATTCGTGTTCGTGATATCAATCCTGTTGACGGAGTAGAGATCATGAGCCCTGCTGGAGCTCCTGTAGGTATCATTGAAGTACCTCGTGCACTTCGTTCTGCTGCGACTGCAGAGAAGAAAGCTGCTGCCGCTACAGATGCTTAGACATATATATGCCAGTTAATGGCACAAAATATCAAAAGCGAGTATACCCCATTAAAGGTATGCTCGCTTTTTTGTTGGTAGAACACAGGAGATATGGAACATTTAAAAATAGCATTACTGCAAGCTGATCTTGTCTGGGAAAGAGCACCAGATAATCGTAGGAAATTCACCCACCTTCTACAGTCCATTGCCCCTGACACAGACCTAGTTGTCTTACCAGAGATGTTCACGACGGGATTCAGTATGGAGCCGTCCAAGCTTGCCGAAACCATGGAGGGAGAGACGGTCACGTGGCTTCGGCAACAAGCTGCTGACTTGCAGGTTGCGATTACAGGGAGTATTATCATTGAGGAAAACGGCAATTATTACAATCGTTTATTGTGGGTATTTCCAGAAGGGGAAATACTTAGCTATGATAAACGCCACCTTTTTACTCTTGCTGGAGAAGAAAAAGTCTATACGCCTGGGCAAGACCAGCTCCTTGTTACATACAAGGGGTGGAAAATCATGCCACTGATCTGTTATGATCTACGTTTTCCTGTCTGGAGCCGCAACAAATCTGATTATGACCTCTTATTATATGTTGCCAATTTTCCTGATAAGCGAGGCCTGGCTTGGCGCACACTTCTGCAAGCAAGAGCCATCGAAAACCAAGTGTACACCATTGGCCTTAATCGGGTAGGAACAGATGGGAATGGCGCCTATTACGCCGGCGACTCCTGCCTGATAGATTACGATGGAAAAATCCGGCACCATCTCCCTCCCCGAGAAATGGTAGAACAGTTTGTAATTAGAAAAGAGGAGCAAACAAACTTTCGAGAGAAACTAGCTTTTTTACCAGACCAGGATGAATTTACCATCCATGCCTAAGCAGCTACCTTTGCTACAGGTTTCTGACAAAGGTTAAAGGTGGCTGCCCAGCTCATTACCAACACACGCCAGAGCTGATTCGTGCTTTTGGAGGTGGACCTCGATTTTGCCCCGGCAAGCATTTGGCGACTTATGAAATGGTGGCCGTTGTCTCGGCCTTGTGTTGTAATTTTGATATTTCTTTGATGGGCAAACCAGAAGAGGTAAAGGAGGGATTTGCATTTACCATGCATCCTGAAAATCTAAAGATCAGGCTTGGTACTAACATGAGTCATTCCAAATTTTGATTATCATCAAAATCCGTGCTGACCAACTGCAAAACTTATCGTTAAAAACGAAAACCCGTGATTTCTATTAGTGAAATCACGGGTTTTTTAATACTAATCAGCTTAGCTTCTACTAAGCTTTCTCTTTCAAGTTTAGCGCCAAGCCCAGTTCATCTAACTGCTCTTTGGCTACACCGGAAGGTGCATCGATCATCATATCGCGCCCCTGATTGTTTTTCGGGAAGGCGATGAAGTCGCGGATAGAACTTTGTCCGTTCATAACAGCACACAAACGATCGAAGCCAAAGGCAATACCTCCGTGAGGAGGAGCACCATATTCGAAGGCGCCCATCAAGAAGCCAAACTGTTCTTCGGCCTCTTCCTGGGTAAACCCAAGTAGCTTGAAGTTTTTCTCCTGTAGCGCCCGGTCGTGGATACGAATAGAACCACCACCAATTTCCGAACCATTGATAACTAGATCGTAAGCATCAGCACGCAAGGCTTTCATGGTTTCGTGGTCACCATTGAGCATGCGCTCCATGTCTGCTTTCTTTGGGCTGGTGAAAGGGTGGTGCATTGCGTGAAAACGCTCTGCATCTTCGTCCCACTCCAAGAGTGGGAAATCTACTACCCATAAAGGCTTGAAAACACCCGGCGTCATCAGGTTCAACTCGCGGCCCATTTCCAGGCGGAGCTCTCCCATTTGTTTGCGCGTTTTCTCTTCTTCACCGCTGAGAACAAGGAGTAGATCTCCGGCTTCCGCACCGAATTTATCAGCCCATGCCTTCAGGTCTTCTTGGCTGTAGAACTTATCAACAGATGACTTGAACGTTCCATCCTCGTTGCACTTGACGTATACCAAGCCTTTGGCACCAATCTGTGGGCGCTTGACCCACTTGGTTAGGGCATCCAACTGCTTACGCGAGTAACCCGCCTGTCCTTTGGCACAGATACCTACCACCAACTCCGCACTATCGAAAATAGCGAAGCCTTTATTTTGAGCAACGTCATTGAGGTCCGTCAGTTCCATATCAAAGCGGACATCTGGCTTGTCGATTCCATAACGACGCATGGCTTCATCGTAAGTCATGTGTGGGAAATCAGGTAAATCTACGCCCAGTGTGTGCTTGAATAAGTGCTTGGTAAGCCCTTCAAAAGTGGCAAGTACCTCTTCTTGGGTTACAAAGGCCATCTCGCAGTCAATCTGCGTAAATTCCGGCTGGCGGTCTGCCCGAAGGTCTTCGTCACGGAAACACTTAACGATCTGGAAATAGCGATCAAAGCCACCGACCATCAAGATCTGCTTGAAGGTTTGCGGGCTCTGTGGCAAAGCATAAAACTCTCCCTGATTCATCCGGCTAGGCACCACAAAATCGCGGGCACCTTCTGGTGTACTTTTGATCAGGAAAGGCGTTTCTACCTCTACGAAATTTTGGCTATCGAGGAATTTTCGGGTCTCCAGGGCCAGCTTGCTCCGGAAGATGATATTACTCTGCAGTGGCCTGCGACGCAAGTCGAGGTAACGATACTTCATCCGCAGGTCGTCGCCACCGTCTGTTTCTTCTTCAATGGTAAAAGGAGGAACTTTAGAGCTGTTCAGGATAGACATCGACTTTACTTCGATCTCAATGTCGCCGGTGCTTCGGTTAGCATTTTTGTTGGTACGCTCGCGCACCAGGCCGCTGGCCGTAATTACAAACTCACGGCCCAGCTTACGGGCTTGCTCACACAAAGCTGCATCATCCTCACTATCAAATACCAATTGGGTGATACCATAGCGATCTCGTAAATCGACAAAAGTAAGGGCTCCGAAATCGCGGCCTACCTGTACCCAGCCGCTAAGGGTTACTTCTTGTCCTACATCAGACATGCGGAGTTCGCCGCAATTGTGTGTACGATACATGAGTTATATTTTTGCTGCTGACAATTTTGTGGCCAGCATTAATGTAAAGTCATAAGTTTAAAGACCGCAAAAGTAAGAATAGTTCCGGGCTCTGGCGGTATGTCTTTTGGTTTATTTACAGCGGCAGGAGATATGTAGAAGGTCTTAATTAATATGAAAAACATAAGGGCGCATTTTATATCAGCCCCTCTATTAGAGATATCGAACCTAATAAAAGAAAAAGGACTCCTGCTATCTTTATCAATAGCACCTTGTTTTTGTTTTCTTCACTAGCCTTTATTCTAAAAAATACTCGTTTACACAGAGTTTTATGTCAACAATCCTGTTCTCGGCCTAGTGATGTGAAGTAGTGGCCCTGAAAGGGCCAGACCTCAGGTTTCCTGAGGGCCGAGCGAGTAGCGAGCTACGTAACGTAACGCCCCCGCCACTGCGGGGGAGGGCCCATAAAGCTATACCCGTTACTAAGTGAAAATGTCCCAAACCACTTAGTGCCGGATCTATTACCTCTGCTACTGAGTTCGTATATCACAACTGCTCAATTCCTTTTAATACAATTGCACAAGCTTTACGAATCTCTTCTTCGGTAATGATCAACGGCGGGGCGATGCGCAGACTCCGGTCATTGAAGAGAAACCAATCGGTGATCAGCCCATTTTCGAGGCAGTGCTTGATAACGGTTTGCACCTCGTTGAAGCTGGCCAGCTCAACAGCGAGCCACAGTCCGGCGCTACGCACCTCTACAATACGGGGGTGCTGCAATAGTTCTAAAAACAATTGCTCTTTTGCAGGCACTTGGGCAATCAGGTTTTCTTCGAGGATAGCTTGCAAGGTAGCCAGCCCGGCAGCCGTGGAAACAGGGTGGCCGCCAAAGGTAGTAATGTGACCAAGGATAGGGTCGCTGGCCAGGGTGTGCATTATGGCTTTGGGCGCAACAAAAGCCCCGATGGGCATGCCGCCCCCCATGCCTTTAGCGATCAGAAGTATATCGGGAACGACTCCGTATTGCTCAAAAGCCCAGAGGGTACCGGTACGACCGTAGCCGGCTTGTATTTCATCGAGAATCAGGAGTGCCCCGACTTCGTTGCAGCGCTGTCGAACGGCCTGCAACCAAGCTTTGCGCGGGCGGCGCAGTCCCCACTCTGCCTGGACGGTCTCCAGGATTACAGCTGCCGTTTTGGTCGTAATTTTGGACAAGCAAGCGTCGGAGTTAAACTCGATATGTTTTATTCCTGGCAATAAGGGGTGAAAAGCCTGGGTAAAATCTTTGGGCCACATCAAACTGGCAGCTCCCTGAGAGCTACCGTGGTAGGAATGCGTAGCGGAGACAAACTCGTGCCGGCCAGTATAGCGCTTGGCTAACTTCATGGCGCCTTCTGTAGCTTCGGTGCCACTATTGGTAAAGTAAACACTGTCTAGCGGAGCCGGAAGTTGTTTGGCGATCAGGCTGGCCAATTGTACCTGCGGAGCAAGGACAAACTCACCATAGACAATGGTATGCAGGTATTTATCCAATTGAGCCTTAGCTGCATTAACGACCTTGGGGTGCCGATGGCCGAGGCTGCTCACGCCAATGCCTGCAATCAGGTCTAAATAAGCCTTGCCTTGTCTGTCGTAGAGATACATACCTTCGCTTGAGGCAATCTCAAGGCCGAGGGGGAAATCACTGGTTTGGGCAACGTGTGCAAGAAAAAGCTGGCGTAAATTGGGCATAATACGGTTCTAGAAATTAGTTAATGACGCTGCAAAGGTACAATCGCTGGCTTAGTATTATTCTAAATAAGTCGGCCAGTATACAGCATCTCTCCTTTTGATCGCCACCAAATAATAAACGGGAAAAAGAACCAATCTAAAGGCATCTTTTCCGTAATATTGAGCGTTATTGGATTAATGGAGGGCGAATTCAATAAAAAACATTCTTCAATTATCTACTCGTGTTAAGGTCACTACTTCCAATTATTACTATTGTTTTTATTCTGGTTGCCTGCCAGGGTGACACCGTTCGCAGGGTAGATTTTGCTATTCAAGGTATTGATGTTTCTCGTTATCAATTGGCTATCGATTGGCCACAGGTTGCTCAGCAAGATATTCATTTTGCTTTTGTAAAAGCGACGGAAGGGTCCACGCATTTAGATACCCTTTTCCAAGAAAACTGGGCGGCAATTCGAGAGGCGGGTCTGCGCCGTGGTGCTTATCATTTTTTTCGCCCCACCACCGATCCACTAGCACAGGCTCAGCATTTTATCGACCAGGTAGAACTACAAGATGGCGATATGCCCCCTGTTTTAGACATTGAGGTACTAGACGACAGCCACCCTGCACTACTTCTTGTTTCCTTAAAGACATGGTTGGATACGATTTATGAATATTACGGCGTGCGCCCCATTCTCTATACCAATCTCAAATTTTACAACAAACACCTTGCTGGCCATTTTGATGAGTATCCGCTCTGGATAGCGCGTTACAGTGAGGAAAAACCCGTACTGGCCTGTGGCCGCGAATGGCAGTTTTGGCAATACGGCAACCGAGGCAAAATCATGGGTATCAATGGCTATGTTGATTTCAATGTCTTTGCTGGTAGCTGGCAGGAGTTAGACCAACTTTCCTTTGGTCAGCATACTGTTCTAAGTTTAAACTAAAGTTAATCTTCCCTTAAGGCTGGCTTCACCCACTCACTGCATCTTTGTAGTGTTAATCCTTGATTTCTTGCTGTATTCATTTTTCCATTCTTTACACTATTCTTTTGTGTGTATGAATAGATTTACTTCAGGGCCAGCATATTGTTTCTCAAACAATATACTGGCCCTTTTTAAGATAGGTAATACTTAATCTGTGTTTAATCTTTACTTCACATCCTCTAACGTTCTTTGCATTATAAGAAATAAGTCGAGCTAAACTTGACGATGCTTTAAGCTTTTATCCTATACTGTAGCCCTTTTTGCTGTGTTCATGCGTTATGGAGCACAGCTTTTTTTTGCCCGGTCCAGTCTGGAGCTGATGTGGGGATTTGCCGTAAAAGCTGCTTGCGAAAACGCTGATAGTGTACTTCGATGGTATGCCGCTGGTTGCGTGTAAATTCTTTAGCTATAAAATCACTGTCTTTTTCTGCCAATGCTCCAAGGTCTGCTGGTCTTTGCCAACGCTCCATAATATAGTTCGCTGCCAACTTTGCCTGTAAATCACTGAGTGGCCAAATAGCGCCTTGTGGCTGAAACAAGCCAATAAAGACCAAGCTGGGATAGTCTTGATGAAACATACGCAGGTAGAGTGGAACGCGATCAGCCTCTTCGTAATTGATAAAGTCTTTTTTGAAAAACGGTAGCGTTATTTTATAACCCGTTGCCGCTAAGACCGTGTCGTACTCCTCTTTTTTACCATCATTGAAAGTAATTTCTTTGCCTTCAATTTTTGTTATCCCTGAACGGGGATGCACTTTCCCATGGCGAATTTTGTACAATAACTCTGAATTGAGTGTAGGGTGAGCTGCTGTGACCGGAAAATCTGGCTTTGGAAGGTTATAGCTCTCGTAATTCCCGACCATCAACTTCAGCGTAAGGCTTCGTATCAGGTTGCCCAACGGCTTGGGCAGGTAGGTAATAATTTTATTAAAGGTGTCTGTGGGTTTGCCCAAAAAAAACTTCGGAATGATGTATTGTGCCCGGCGGATACTGATCGCTGATTGCTTAGCCACACGGCTAATCTCTACGGCACAATCACAGCCAGAATTGCCGGAACCGATGACTAAAACCCGCTTGTCTTTAAAAGGCTCATTGGTTTTATATGCATGAGCGTGTAAGTATTCGCCAGAAAACGCTTCTTCTACTCCTTCAGGGTGACGGGGTACATTGTGGTGACCATTTGCAACCAGCAAAAAATCGAAAATCTGGGTTTCTTCTCCATTGATTTGCAGCTTCCATTGCTGGTTTTCCAAAAGTACAGCCTCCGTGATCCTACTATTAAATTGAATATGAGGATATAGATTAAAGTGCCGAGCATAGGACTGAAAATAAGCCAACACCTGTTCGTGAGAAGGGTAATCGGGGTAATCTTCCGGCATCGGATAATCTACATAAGCAGACAGTGTTTTCGAAGAAATAATATGTGTTGTTTCACACACACTAGAGTGAGAAAGCTGTGGTGAGTAAATCCAATTCCCCCCAACTTCAGCATTTTGTTCGTAACAAACCACATCTTTTATACCTGCTTGTAACAGGTTTTTCACTGCCGTAATACCAGAACAGCCCGCTCCTATAACTGCTACGCGCGTTGATTTTTTCATTTCTTTTTTTATTGCTAAGTGTTACGCTAATATAAAAACGTAGATTAGATATTGGTTTACAATCAAGCTTCAAAGCTTTGATTTAAAAAGAATCACACATATCATTACCTTGCCATAATGAATGATCAGTTAAAGCAAAAATTCGGTACAGGGCCAGTATTTTTTACGGCCATTTCTACCATTCTTGGAGCCATCATGTTTTTACGCTTTGGCTTCGCCGTAGGTAGCGTAGGTTTTGTTGGTACGCTCGCTATTATCTTCATTGGTCATGCTGTAACTATCCCCACCGCAATGGCTATCGCAGAAATAGCCACTAACCAAAAAGTAGAAGGTGGAGGAGAGTATTACATTATTTCTCGCTCTTTTGGGCTGGTCATTGGGTCTACTATTGGGCTAGCGCTATACCTCTCTCAAGCTATCAGTGTAGCGTTTTATATCATGGCTTTTACAGAGGCTTTCAGCACAGGTATTGACTGGCTAATCACTAGTTTTCAGATTCCAGCGTGGGGAATATGGCTGTTAGAACAAAAACAACTCATCAGTGTACCCGCGCTCCTGATACTCACAATGATTGTATTGACTAAAGGTGCAGACCTGGGTGTAAAAGCGCTTTACGTCGTTGTAGCAACACTGGCGATTAGTATGATTGCTTTTTTTGCAGGAACTACTGATTATGAAGCCAATAACCGATTTGACCCGCTGGCGACCGTTTACAATACCGCAACAAATGATGATACGACGGTTATCGCTCTCCCTCCTCCTGTGGTAGAAGACAGCGCTAGTATGTTTAAAGAAGTTCCTGTAATCAGGAACCAAACGACTCCAGCAGCCCCTAATTCCCAAGGGCTTTCTCTTGGTTTCTTTACCGTATTTGCCATCATATTTCCTGCCTTTACGGGTATGACAGCGGGAGTAGGGCTTTCTGGAGATTTACGCGACCCTGGTCGTTCTATTCCCCTTGGAACACTGGCAGCTACTATTGGCGGTATGTTCGTCTACTTTTTGATTGCTTATAAATTAGCGGTCTCTGCAAGTCCTGAGGATTTAGCCGACACCTCCAAGTTGGTGATGGCTGATATTGCCATTCAAGGGTGGTGGCTTATTCCGGTAGGGTTAGCTGCTGCAACGATTTCTTCCGCACTCGGATCTATCATGGTTGCACCACGTACTTTGCAGGCGATTGCCCGAGACAAAATATTCCCCACACCAGCACTCAACCGCTGGATATCGGTAGGTAAAGGTAAAAACGACGAGCCCTACAATGCTTCTGTCATCACGGTAGTCATCGCGCTCATTTTTATTTCTATGGGGGCGATTGATAGTGTCGCAGAAGTTATTTCGATGTTTTTTATGGTTACTTACGGGTCGCTATGTTTGATTTCTTTTTTAAACCACTTTGCAGCCGACCCGAGTTACCGGCCCAAGTTTCGCTCCAAGTGGTTCATCTCCTTGTTTGGTGCCATTGCTTGTTTTGGTTTGATGTTTTTCATGAATACGACGTACGCTTTATTAGCTGTTGTTTTTATTATTGGCTTGTATTTCCTGATCTCCTCTTTTAACCCCGACAAAAGGAGTATTGCTGTAATTTTCCAGGGAGTAATTTTTCAATTGAGTAGAAGGCTTCAGGTGTTTTTGCAAAAAGCTGATAAAGAAAAGGGGAACTGGCGACCTTCTGCCGTAGCCCTTACCAGTGATTCTTTCCAACGACTGGGGGCATTCGATATGCTTCGTTGGATTGCTCAGAAGTATGGTTTTGGTACTTACATTCACCAGATCAAAGGCTACTTGTCTCGGCAAACCAACCAGGAAGCAAAAGATATCAAAGAGCGCCTCATCCGGATGGGAGAGGCCAGTTCCAGTAATATTTATGTAGATACCCTCATCAGCCCATCCTACACCTCTAGTGTTGCTCAGGTTATCCAATTACCTGGGATTGCCGGCACCGAAAACAACCTGCTACTGTTAGAGTTTTCGAAGCACGCACCTACCGACCTGGAAGATATTGTTGATAACTTCAAACTCATTCGTTCTGTTGACTTTGACGTGGCTATACTGGCGAGTTCTGAGCGAGGATTTGGTCTTAAGAAAGATATCCATATTTGGCTTACCAGTAAAGATTTCGACAACGCCAACTTGATGATTTTGCTGGCTTACGTCTTACTTGGGCATAAAGATTGGGGAGAAGCAGAAATAAAAATATTTGCGCTCTACCCTCAAGACACCTGTGAAGTTGAACGCCAACATTTATACCAATTGATTGAGGCCGGGCAGCTACCAATATCTACTCAAAACATCCAAATCATTGCGCGGAACCCCAATCTGGATACCGTCAGTATTGTCAATGAAAAATCACGAGATGCAGACCTGACCATTCTTGGTTTCAGAGAAGAAGCCGTAAAACACAATGGCAAAGATGTTTTTATGGGTTACAGCAACATTGGTAACATTTTATTTGTTAATGCCGTAGAACAGAAGGAAATAAAATAGCACTACCTCTTCTTGGTCTACCCCTTGGCTAGATCTATCGAATATGTCGGCTTCCTATTTGGGTAATGTAGATTTTTTCTACATCTTGCACAGCACGTACCGATATGATTAACAGTGCACGATAAATTATTATGAAAAATAAAACAGTGGCCGGTATTCTGGCCCTGGTTGCAGGCTACATGGGATTGCACCGATTTTACCTTGGGCAGGTAGGATTGGGCATCGGCTATATAATATTACTCCCCATCTTCCTTGTTACCGGCTTATGGTTCTTTCTGTTTATCGGCTTGATTGACGCGATAGCCCTTTTTTCGATGGATCAAGGAGCTTTTAATGCAAAATACAACAAGCACCTTGAAGGAAATCAGGGCTCGTTCAAAAACCGCAATGAACGACGTAAACAAAACCGAAACCAACGTTATGAAGATCGTAATAGTCGTCGATACGAGCAAGTAGCTCCCAAGCGCAGTTCGTCTCCCAAAAAGAACCCGCACCTTAAAGAGGGAAAGGCCAAATTTAAAGACTACGATTACGAGGGAGCTATTATCGATTTCAACAAGGCACTAAAAATCGACCCTAAAAATATTGCGGTTCATTTCAACCTCGCTTGTGCTCATTCCTTGATGGAACACAAAGACAAAGCGTTTTATCACCTCGACCGGGCCGTAGCCCTTGGGTTTGATGATACGGAAGTTATTAAAACCCGTGACCACCTCGCTTTTTTACGGATTCAACCTGAGTTTTTACCGTTTGAAGCCAATGGTTTTCGACTTGCCAAGCAACTAAAGACTCCTCAGGAGAATCTATTGGATAAGCAGACTGCTCCAAAGCAGGCTCCCCAGAGCGATTTACTTGATCAACTCCAAAAATTGGCAAAACTCAAAGAAAAGGGATTGTTGACGGAAGAAGAATTTCAAGTACAAAAAGAAAAGCTATTGCGTTAAAAGCTTAATCTCCCAACGAACATGACTGCTGAACAACTTATCTCCGACATTATTATTCCTCTCCGTACTTCTGATACAGGGGAAGAAGCCCTAGGCATTATGAACGAGTTTTATGTTCGTCATCTGCCTATCGTTAATCAGCATGAATTACTGGGGTTGTTATCAGAAGATGACATTCTTGACAATGATGCAGAGGCAGCTGTAGGCGGTTACAACCTTAGTTTGCAACACCCTTTTGTGCGTACCAAAGATCATCTTTATGATATTATCCGGCTCGTAGCTGACCATCAACTAACCGCCATTCCTGTTGTTGATGAAAAACGGCACTACGCTGGCCTCATTACCGCCGAAGATTTGCTCCGCCACTTTGCCGAGAACGGCACCTTCCGCGAACCTGGTGGCATTATCGTGTTGGAAATGGTTCGTCAGGATTATTCGCTGGCGCAGTTGGCTCGGATCGTCGAGTCGGAAAATGCGGTTATCCTGAGCGCTCATGTGCAAACCTTCCAGGAATCTCCCCGCATTGAAGTGACCCTCAAGGTTAACAAACAAAACATCACCAATATTCTGGCTTCTTTTGAGCGTTTCGATTTCGTCATCAAAGCAACCTTTAACGAGGTAGAATACTTTGACAGCCTGCGCGAGCGCTATGATAGCTTCATCAGCTATTTGAATGTCTAAAAATAAACCTTCCTTACAAGTTTTCGGTATTCGCCATCACGGCCCCGGTTCTGCTCGGCGTTTGTTACAAGCATTGGAGCGTTGGCAACCCGACTGCCTACTTGTCGAGTTCCCGGCTGATGCACAGAAGGAACTGGAACAGATGGGGCACCTGGCCCTGGAGCCTCCGATAGCATTGGTGGTCTATGACCAAAACAATATCCAGCAAGCTTATTATTACCCTTTTGCCCGGTTTTCACCGGAATGGCAGGCACTACGCTGGGCTGCGAGGGCGGGCGTCGCCTCCGAAGCTATAGACTTACCAGTAGGCACGCAGCTTGCACTTAAAGAGCAAAAACAACTGGAAGTTGGCGAAAAAGTCGCCGATCCATGGCAACGCGACCCATTGGGGGAAGTCGCTCGTTTGGCTGGTTTTACTGATCGAGAACAATGGTGGGACCTTACTTTCGAACAAGAAACAGATGACTTCGCTTTGTTCAGTGCCATCAATGAACTCATCGCAACGCTGCGCTCGGAAGCCCACCAGAATAGTCGAGAAACACTGTTGCGAGAAGCTTTCATGCGTAAAGCGCTCCGCAAAGCAATGCGCGCTGGTTACGAACGTGTCGCTATCGTTTGTGGCGCATGGCATAGCCCGGCATTGCTCGATGTGGCAAGGTATAAAGTAGCAGCCGACACCCAAGTGCTCCGTGGTTTGCCGAAAGTAAAGGTAAAAGCCGCCTGGATTCCCTGGAGCTATCCCCGCCTTTCGCGGGAAAACGGCTATGGCGCAGGTGTAAAATCACCCGCCTGGTATGAATTGCTTTACGATTACAACCGGGAAGCGACGATTCACTGGATGGTAAAGGCCGCCCAACTGCTGCGCAAAGAAGGCTTGGATACCTCGCCAGCACATGCCCAGGAGGCCGTGCACCTGGCGTACACACTAGCGGGTATGCGCGGGCAACGTATTCCCAATTTGGGTGATTTGCATTCCGCCGCACTCAGTATTCTTTGTCATGGATCCGAGGAGCGGCTACAGTTGATTGAAAAGGTATTGATGCTGGGCGAAAAAGTGGGTCAAGTGCCCGAGAATGCTTCTGTCGTTCCGCTTCAGAAAGACCTCACCCAACGCTTAAAGACAACCCGCCTGACCAAGTACTGGGGCATCACTGGCGAAAAATGGCTCAAAGGAACCAAAACCAATCCGCGCGGGGGCATCGACCTTCGGGAAGACAATGATTTGCAAAAAAGCCAATTACTGCATTCTTTACAAATTCTTGATATTAGCTGGGGACACCAGCAAGAAGTAAGCGCCAACGACCTCGGTGCTTTCAAAGAACTTTGGCTACTCCAATGGCAACCCGAGTTTAGCTTGAGCATCCTGGAAGCAGCTATGTGGGGCAATTCCCTGCCGGAAGCTGCCGACAACAAGCTGCGCCAACAAGATCCAACGGCTAACATCCTGCAATTATCACAAGCCGTCCTGTTGGGGCTAAAAGCCGATTTGCGCCCAGCCGTAGACGTCGTCACCCAACTACTCCGCGACCGATCAGCGCTGACCAAAGATGTGCAGGAGCTACTAGCGGGCTTGCCCACGCTCATCAAAATTATTCAGTACGGCGATGCCCGTAAAACGGATGTGACAGCGCTGGCTATTTTGGTAGAAGAAATTGCGCCAAGATTAGCGGCAGCCCTGCCAGCTTCCGCCATGAATATTGACGAAGAAGCTGCGCAATTATTGTTGAGCGATTTTCTGGCGACTCACCGTGGATTGTGTCAATTGGCACTGCCTTTGCTCGATGATCACTGGTGGCCTGCGGTAGAGAAACTGGCCAATATTCCCGGTATTGCACCGCTGTTGAAAGGACTTGCTACCCGCTTGCTATTCGATCAGGAAAGGCTGGATTTGGAAGAAACCAGCCAGCGTTTGGATTTCGCCCTTTCCCCGGGCAACGAACCCATGGAGGTCACCAATTGGCTGGCCGGCTTCTTAAACGGCAGTGGTTTGTTGTTGCTGCACCATCCGCCGCTGTGGCAATTGGTCGACCGCTGGGTGCAAGCCTTACCGTTGGACGAATTGGAACCTCTCCTGCCGCTCTTGCGGAGAACGTTCGCCCAGTTTAGTCCGGGCGAGCGGCAGCGTATGTTGGGCTTGGTACAAAAAGGCTATCAGCCGGAAGATGAGCAAAAGGTAAGGCAAGAATCGCCCCCTGTAGTTGCTTCGCCGCTGGCGGAAGATTTGTTGGTGGCGATTCGGGGGTGGATTATGGAGTGATTTTATAAAGAAAAAACAATTCAAATGAAAGTAATAATAACAGGTTCTACAGGAATGGTTGGTCGTTCAACACTCAATGAGTGCTTGGTGAATGACAAGGTTAAAGAAGTTCTTGTCGTTAATCGTAGAGAACTGGGGATTTCACATCCAAAACTTAAAGAATTAATCCATTCCGATTTTACAGATTTTAGTAAAATCGCCGATGAGTTTTCAGGCTTTGACGCTTGCTTTCACTGCATGGGGGTTACATCTGTAGGTAAAAGCGAGGCAGAATTTACCACGTTTACTTTTGATATCACAAAGTCATTAGCTGACGCGTGTCATTCTGCTAATCCTGAAATGGTTTTTAATTATGTGTCTGGCACGGGTACAGACTCAAGTGAACAAGGAGAAACGATGTGGGCCAGGGTGAAAGGAAAAACAGAAAACTATGTCCTGAACAAAGGATTTAAAGATGCTTACATGTTTAGACTTGGAGCGCTTATCCCTGAAGGAGAAGTAAGCTCAGGAGCCAGCTGGTATAAATACATCTATATCCTAATGAAGCCTTTAAATCCTTTGCTAAAAAAAATAAAGTCTGTTACAACTAGCAGTAAGTTTGGTAAGGCGATGATAAATTCAGTGTCTGCAAACCAGGATTTAAAGCATTTGGAAGGTGTAGATATTAATCAACTGGCCGGAAATGATTAAAAGAAAACAGGAATGAGCCCGATAGCAGATAGAAATTTGAATTGATGGAAAAAACTGGGCATTAGTCACTTAAACCCTTGATTGTAATAGTTGGCAGTAGTTTTTTATACCGTTCGAGTGAAGATTTATCTATCGCATCTCCCATCCCTTGAAATAATAAAACCGCGTTTTTATTTCCGAAACAACATAAATAAAGCAACCCTGTATCGCCATCGCTTTTAGTAGTTACTTCTAATTCCATAAAGTATCCCTCTTCACCAGCGACGGTAATAGTCCCTTCGTCCATTGTTTTGATGGTCATTTCCTCATTAAGGCGGAATTTATTTCTCATCTCAATGAGCAAATCCTGTGGTCTTGCCTGTAAAAGAACTTGCCCTGGGAGCTGCATAATCAACAGCATGTCCTCACTTCCTTCGTGTTCAAATCCAAAGCTATTCATTGAAAAATTCGCAAAAGACCAACCTTGCTCTTCAGTACCTATCGTAAACAAAGCATGCTCTTCCATTGGATCCAATGTGGATGGACGGTAACTCACCGATGACAGCATTTTTAATAGCGGAGCGAGTTCAAAATCTTGTTCATTATTTACGATGATATTGAAGAAGCCACAAAAGTTTTCCGCTCCAAAAAAGACCTGGTATATTTTAGGAGTAGTTGCTAAATCAAAAAACAAAGCATCGTATTTTCCAAATTTAAAGGCTCTCTTCTCTTTTAGTTCAATTCCTTTTGCTGCGTAATCACTCTGAATATTATCAAAGTCACTTTTCTCATTTTCATAATTTACATCTGCCATTTCGAGCATGCCTACAGTGACATTACCATCCGTAATTCCATTACTCTCTGCCAGAAGTGTGTATGCTTCAGGGATTTCTAGATAAAAATTCGTCCCTGGGATTTGAGTAGCTGTTCCTTCACTTTGTGCGTTAGTTGAAGTTACACAAAACAGTATCAGTAAAAATGAGAAAATACGCATTCTTGATTTTTAAATTATCGCAACAATTACGATAAAAAGTTCTTAATAATTACTCAATCCCCCACTACCCGCGCAATAGTCATCCCTACCAACAAAATGATAATTAGATAAATAATACCCAGCGCCGGATCATGGCGGGCAGAATCCCACAAAGGCTCAACCCGTTTCCAGCCAGCGGTAAACGCGCCAAAAATTAAGAGTGCAATTAAAATCCAACGTCCTTTGCGCATCCTTCCTCCGTTTAAAAATTACGCTTATTACTTCTGATCTTCAGTATTAACAACGCTAGTAGCAAAAGGATGACGGTGGCGGAGAGGATCATGGTTTCTGTGTCTCCGAGTTGCATATTTTCAGGTATCATAGTTTACTCAATCATTGATTGTCTGAATAATATCGCTAATTTAGCGGTTTGCTAAACCTCAACCTAGGGTTTGTGGTTTGCAATGTGTAACAAAAAGACAGCAGGGCTCATTTGAAGCGCTAGATACATGGCTAAATCAGCATCACCCCTTACAGAAGAGGTCGGTATTTCCGACGAATTATTCAACGAAGACTTCATTCAGGTCACCGGTGCCAATGAGCACAACCTGAAAAACATCAATGTGGCTATCCCACGTGACAAACTCGTGGTTGTTACTGGCATCAGCGGTAGTGGTAAATCGTCGCTGGCTTTTGATACCATCTACGCCGAAGGACAGCGCCGCTACATGGAGACCTTTTCGGCTTATGCCCGCCAATTTATTGGTGAGATGGAGCGCCCTGAAGTCGAACAGATTACCGGCCTGAGCCCCGTGATCAGTATCGAACAAAAGACCACTGGCCGCAATCCGCGGTCGACTGTGGGGACGGTAACCGAAGTTTATGATTTTCTCCGCTTGCTCTACGCCCGGATCGGCGAAGCTTACAGTTACGAGACCGGCAAGAAGATGGTGAGCTATACCGAAGAGCAAATCCTGGAGCAGATTTTTTCTGATTTTGAGAATCGTAAAATATCGGTCCTCTCTCCACTGGTACGTGGCCGTAAAGGACATTACCGTGAGCTTTTTGAGCAGATGCGCAAGCAGGGGTATACCAAAATGCGGATCGACGGAGAAATCACCGACCTCACACCAGGCTTGCAAGTAGACCGCTATAAAGTACACGATATTGAATTGGTGATTGATCGCCTTAAAGTGAGTGATGAACGTAGGGAACGATTAGCCAACAGCTTGCAAATAGCCCTTAAAATGGGCGGCGACCTCGTCATGATTGCCGATCATGAAGACGATACCGTTGTAGCTTTCAGCCGTAGCTTAATGGACGCTGATAGTGGCCTTTCTTACGAAGAACCTTCGCCAAATACCTTCTCTTTCAATTCACCGTATGGCTACTGCCAGGAATGTAAAGGTTTGGGTGTGGTGAATCAGGTAGACGAAGACAAAGTCATCCCGGACCGTAGCAAGAGCATCAATGATGCCGGTATCGCGCCTTTTGGGGATGTGAGGGATAACATGACCTTCAAGCAGCTGCGGGCCATTGCCAAGAAGCATAATTTTACGTTTGCTACCCCTATCGAGGACATTCCAGCGGAAGCCCTAAAGGCAATTTTGACTGGAGGAGACAACAGCTTTCGCGTGAAGAGCAAGAGCTCACACGACTTGTCTTACAACCTTGCCAAAGAGGGTATTGTGCCTATGCTGAAACGCTGGTATGACAACTCTACGTCGGAAAAGATCCGGCGTTGGGCAGAGGACTTTATGACCATTAGCACCTGCCCTACCTGCAATGGACAGCGACTGCGTAAAGAAGCCCTCCACTTTAAAATCAACGAAAAAAATATTTCTGATCTTGCCGTTTTGGACCTCGTGGCCCTCAACGAATGGATGGAAACGGTAGACCAACACCTGAGTGATCGCCAAAAGCTGATCGCTCGTGATATCATCAAAGAAATTCGGTTTCGCTTGGAGTTTTTGCTGCAAGTAGGACTCGACTACCTCAGCCTTGACCGCCCCGGCCGGACACTCTCCGGCGGAGAAGCACAGCGTATTCGTTTGGCTACTCAAATTGGTTCGCAATTAACGGGGATCACCTATATTTTGGACGAACCGAGTATTGGCCTGCACCAACGTGACAACCAACGCCTGATTGAAGCGCTTCGGGAATTAACCGACATTGGCAATACCGTGCTCGTCGTCGAACACGACCGCGATATCATGCTGGCCTCTGATTACCTTATCGACCTGGGGCCGGGAGCCGGACGACTTGGTGGTGACCTTGTGGCCCAGGGCCTCCCTGCTGATATTGTAAACGCCGGTAAAACAACAACCGCTCAGTATTTAAGTCGCAAAAAAGATATCGAACTGCCGGAGGAACGCCGCAAAGGTTCCGGGAAATTCATGGAGCTGAAAGGCGCTAGTGGCAATAACCTCCAAGACGTAAGTGTGAAAATACCGTTGGGCACATTTACTTGTGTGACCGGCGTATCAGGTAGTGGAAAATCTACTTTGATCAACGAAACGCTGTACCCCATTTTGCGGCAGCATTTTTATCGTAGCCTGAAGCCACCCTTGCCTCATAAATCCTTCAAAGGCCTAGATCATGTGGATAAGGTGATTGAAATTGATCAATCTCCTATTGGGCGGACACCACGTTCCAATCCAGCCACTTATACGGGGGTATTCACTGATATTCGTAGCTTGTTCTCCAACCTTCCGGAGGCCAAAATCCGTGGCTACAAGCCTGGTCGTTTTTCCTTTAACGTGAAAGGTGGCCGGTGTGAAACCTGTCAGGGGTCAGGAATGCGCCGAATAGAGATGAACTTCCTTCCGGATGTCTACGTAGAGTGCGAAACCTGCCTTGGCCGTCGCTATAACCGCGAAACGCTGGAAATTATCTACAAAGGAAAATCCATTAATGATGTACTCGAAATGCCGGTACACGAAGCCGTGGAGTTTTTCCAGCCTATCCCAAAGATATTCCGTAAGCTAAAAACTTTGCAAGAGGTAGGCTTGGGTTACATTACCTTGGGCCAGCAGGCCACTACTCTTTCTGGCGGAGAAGCACAGCGGGTAAAACTTGCGGAGGAACTATCAAAAAGAGATACTGGAAATACGGTTTACATCCTGGATGAACCAACCACTGGTCTTCACTTTGAAGATATTCGCTACCTGCTGAAAGTACTGATGAAGCTGGTAGATAAAGGTAATACGGTAATTGTTATCGAACACAACCTCGACGTCATCAAGGTCGCCGATCATATTATTGACATGGGGCCGGAAGGTGGTCGTCGTGGTGGGACTTTAGTGGCCAGCGGCACCCCGGAAAAAATTGCTAAAAACAAGAAGAGCCACACTGGGCATCATTTAAAAATTGAATTGGCGGAGACGATAGCGGGGGAGCAGTAGCGTTTTTTTTGATTTTATAGCTTCGGATGTCTTGGTGTTTTCTTCTACGCTCGGTGTGTTGCGCTGCGCTTGCGGAGCACCGACTACGTCAGCGGGAAGCCGTGTTTTACGCGAGCATATGCTTCGTTTCTATTTTTCGAATGGTGGCTAATTTCCCTCAACTTATCTAAGAATAGCGGCTGTATGTCTAGAATGCCGGAGTAGGATAGCGTTACTCGGCAGGTTTTCCTTAACTTGGATGGCACATTATTTTTGTGTTGTCTCTTATCACACCCATTTTTTTTGGAAAACCTACTGATAAATGTCCTTACTTAAGATTAATGGCCTGAATAAAACCTATCCTAATGGCACGCGCGCGCTCGTAGATGTCGATTTGGAACTCTCTAAAGGAATGTTTGGCCTGTTGGGCCCCAATGGTGCAGGAAAATCGTCGCTGATGCGAACGCTGGCAACCTTGCAGGAAGCTGATTCTGGTACGGCTTTTCTTGGCGATATTGATATCCTCAACGATCCACAATCGGTGCGTAAAGTACTGGGGTATTTGCCACAGGAGTTTGGCGTGTATCCACGGATTACGGCTGCTCAGTTGCTTGATCATATTGCGACTTTGAAAGGCATCAGCAATGGAAATACCCGTAAGGATCTGGTAGAGTATTTGCTACAAAAAGTGAACCTGTATGAAGCGCGCAACAAGAAAGTAAGCGGATTCTCTGGTGGGATGAAGCAGCGGGTGGGTATTGCGCAGGCACTGATTGGCAACCCGCAACTGATTATCGTAGATGAACCCACGGCGGGCCTTGACCCCGGCGAACGCAACCGCTTTCATAACTTGTTGGCAGAAGTAGGCGAAGAGGTGATCGTGATCTTGTCTACTCATATTGTAGATGATGTGCGGGAATTGTGTACAGATATGGCAATTATGAACCTAGGGCAAATTGTGTATAAAGGCACCCCGACTGATGCTCTCACTTCGCTGGAAGGCAAGGTATGGCGCAAGACGATAGACCGTTCGGAGAAGGCAGCTTATGCTGCGCAGCATACCATTATCTCTGATAAAATGGTGGGAGGCCAGCCACAGATTCATGTACTGAGTGATCAGCAACCAGGTGATGGCTTTGTAGAAGTAGCCCCTAATCTGGAAGATGTGTTCTTTACTACTATTCACGCCACTGTTGCCTAAATCCCCCAGACTATGTTTTTTACTTTTTTCAAACGAGAAGTCTTTTCGGCGCTCAAGCGGCCGATGATTTATATTTTTATGTTTATCGTGGCGCTATTGGTGTTTTTTGCCGTGGTGAGCGACAATGTGATGATTGGTGGCGCAGTAGGTGATGTACACAAGAATGCTCCGGCGGTGATTGGGGTGTTTGTAAGTGTGCTCAATATTTTTGGACTCCTTTTTGCGACCGCTTTTTTCAACAATGCGGCCCTGCGTGATTATCAATACCAGTTTAGCGAAATCCTTTTTAGTACACCACTCAGCAAGGCGGGGTACTTTTTTGGTCGCTTTATGGGCGCCTGGCTACTGTCTACCCTCGTGATGGTAGGCGTATACCTGGGAGTTGTTGTTGGTGGGGTTTTAGCACCTATTTTTGAATGGGTCGGCCCAGAACGACTTGGGCCTACGCCCTGGGGAGCGTTTTTTAGCAGCTACTTTTTATTCGTAGTGCCCAATATGTTCTTTGCAGGAACGATCATTTTCTTGCTGGCCACGCGCTTCAAGAGTACTATTATTTCTTTTGTAGGAACCCTGCTGATTATCGTGGGCTACATCATCTCTTTAAGCCTTACTAGCGACATTGACAACCAGGCAACAGCAGCCTTAGTGGATGTTTTTGGTATTTCAGCCTACGATTTGGACACCCAGTATTTTACACCAGCAGAACGCAATGTAACAGGGCCTGCTTTTGGCGGTCACTTGCTGATCAATCGCTTGTTGTGGATGGGCATTGGGTTGGCCGTTTTGGCGCTTTCCTACTTTGGGTTCTCCTTTGCTACTAAAGCAAAAAAGCAAAAGAAGGCTAAGAAAGAGAAAGTGGCAACGGTAGAGAAAAAAATTATCTATCAGCCTTTGATACCTGAAACCATTGAAGAAATATCGGGCTGGCAGACTTTCCGGAGCTTTTTTAAGATCAACTTTCTATCGATGTTCAAGAGCAGTACCTTTGTGATCCTGCTTTTGTTTTCCTTCATTTTATTGGTTTCTAACCTTTGGGGGGGATTTGAATATTTTGGGTTGAAATCTTTTCCGGTGACCTACAAAATGCTGGACGAGGTCAATAATCTTTCCTCGCTTTTTGTACTTATCATCCTGGTGTTCTTTAGCGGGGAGCTGGTTTGGCGTGACCGGGATAACCACATCAACGAAGTGATAGATGGCACGCCGCACCGGTCGGTAATTTCACTGGTAGCGAAAACCTTGTCGCTGGTTTCTCTGGCGAGTATCCTGCACCTTACCTTGATGGTAGTGGCTATTCTATACCAAGCGTTTAATGGGTATACCAATTTTGAATTGAATGTTTACCTGCGGGACTTTTTTACAGGTGCTTTTTTGGTGTATCTCACTTGGGGAGGTTTACTGATCTTTATACAAGTTGTTATCAATAACAAGTACCTCGGCTACTTTGCTTCTGTGGTATTGTTGTTTATGTTGGATATCATTTATCTGGTCTTGAAAATCGAGACCAATATGCTGAGTATCGGCGGTACCCCAAGCACGATGTATTCTGATATGAATGCGTTTGGCCCAGGTGTGACAGGAAGTTTCTGGTTCAATGGTTATTGGGTGCTGTTTGGTATCCTTACCGTCATATTAGCGGCCTTGCTTTGGCCACGCGGCACCAGTAAAACGGTTAAAGATCGTTTGGCTGCCGGGCGTAAAGCACTGGGCAGTAGGTATTATGGAGCGTTGGGATTCTTTAGTGTAGCCTTTATTGTAGTGGCTGGATTTGTGTATTACAATACGCAAGTGCTCAATCCGTATAAAACTTCTCATGAACAGGAATTACAACAAGTTAGCTACGAAAAGCAGTACCGCAAATACCTTGATGCTCCAACCATTAGTATTTTGGATACCAAATACTTTATTGACATTTACCCAGAGACACGAACCACCAATGGACGGGCAGAACTTTTGGTGACCAATAAAAATGAAGTAGCACTGGATTCACTGATATTTACGGTGTCGGAAAGCTACCACCAGCAGGTCGAAATACCCAATAGCGAACTGGTTTTTGAAGACGAAGAATTGGGCTTCCTCATTTATAAATTGAACCAACCGCTACAGGCCGGCGACAGCATGGAGATGGTGGTTAGTTTTGATTACACCCCTAAAGGGTTTGAAAATGAGGTTTCAAATATGTCTGTCTTGAAAAACGGCACATTCTTTAACAATGGAAGCATTTTGCCTTCCTTGGGCTATGACCCCAATTTTGAATTGGGCGATAAAAACAAGCGGCGCAAATACGACCTGCCTGAACGCCAGCGGATGCCTGATTTACAGGAAAACTGTTCGGACCTCTGTATGAGCAATTATTTGACCGACGGCACCTCCGATTGGGTAATGGTCGAAACATTTATTTCGACTAGCGAAGATCAGATTGCTATTGCACCGGGCTCTTTGGTGAGCAAAGAAGTGAAAGACGGGCGTGCCCACTACCACTACAAAGTAGACCACCCTTCGCAGAATTTCTACTCTTTCATTTCTGCGGATTATCAGGTGGCTACCCGACCATGGAAAGGCATTGACCTCGAAGTCTATTATCATCCCGATCATGGTGTAAACGTAGAACGGATGCTGGACGCCTTGGAAAAGTCGATGAAGTATTACACCGAAAATTTCGGTCCGTATTATCACAAGCAAGCGCGGATTATCGAGTTTCCTCGTTACGCTACGTTTGCCCAGGCTTTTCCCGGCACCATGCCGTATTCCGAAGCATTTGGCTTTATCATTGACCTGGAAGGAGAGGACAAGAACAATGTGGTAGATGCTGTAATTGCTCACGAGATGGCCCACCAATATTGGGCGCATCAGGTGATCGGAGCCAACATGAAAGGATCAACGATGTTGAGCGAAAGCTTTGCCGAGTATTCTTCTCTGATGGTAATGAAACAAGGAACAGATGAGGTGCAAATGAAAGACTTTCTCAAGTATGATTTGCAACGTTATCTACGTGGCCGTAGCCGCGAAACAGAACAGGAGCAACCACTGATGAAAGTCGAAAACCAAGGGCATATTCATTACGGAAAAGGTTCGGTGATCCTCTATGCGCTGCAGGATTATATCGGCGAAGACAAAGTGAACGCTGCCCTGCGTGGCTTCCTGGAAGAGTTCCGTTACAAGGAACCTCCTTACCCAACAGCCTATGACTTTATGCGTTACCTGGAACCGCAGGTGCCAGACTCTTTACAGTATCTAATAGCCGATTGGTTTGAAGACATCACGCTGTACGACCTGCGTATGGAAGAAGCAACCGCCAAAGCTTTGGATAATGGTAAATACGAAGTGACCGTCAATTTCTTAGCCAAGAAACTAAAAGCAGACGGCGCCGGTAATACTAATGAAGCTACCCTCAACGACTGGATCGACATTGGTTTTTATGCCGATCGCGACGAAGAGGAGCTGATTATGCGCCAGCGGATTTATCTCACCCAGGAAGAAGGCGAGTTGAGCTTCACACTAGATAAACTTCCCGCCAAAGCGGCCATAGACCCACTGCGTTTATTGATCGACCGTGTCGATGATGACAATGTGAAAACAGTGGTGGTAGAGTAGGTTTGGTCAGGTTGGCTTGGAAGTGCTATGGTTGATGGCTTTTCAATCTGACCGTATTTGGTATAAGGTAGAGGGATTTGTTGGCCGCAAGGGGCAGCAGATCCCTTTGCTTAAGTTCCCCAAAAAAGCCCGCCGCTTCTCTCGAAGACGACGGGCACTCTCCCTTAAAAAAAGCTAATTTCTTGTGGTCTTTAGGACCCACCCCGGCCCTCCCTGAAAGGGAGGGGGTAAGGATAGGTGCAGTTCCCTCCCTTCCAGGGAGGGTTAGGGAGGGTCATGTAAAAAGGTAAGCGTTGTCCCGGAAATTTCGGATGGATAAGCGTGTAAAAAGCGCTAACCCTTACACCCTGCTTACTCCTTCACGACCTTCGCCGAGTACACCTCCTGGCCAGCGTACATCTTCAAGATATACAAGCCCGCCGGCTGCGCACCCAAGTCGATGCTGGTGCCAGGCTGCTGCTGGCTTACGACCAAGCGGCCGGTAGCGTCGTAGGCTTCTACTCGCTCCATGTCGATTTGAGGCAGTTGTACCAGACCATTGGTAGGGTTAGGGAAGACGCTCAGGGCGGTTTCTGAGATGTTGGTCACGCCTACGGAGCCTTGGTTGGTGATTTGGATATTGAAGGTACCTGTTGCACCGAAATCACTATTATTAACTAATAAAGAGTACTCTACGCCAGCTTCGGTTTGCCAATCAAATCCAAAGTCGTCCCCTGGAGGAAAATTACAGTTCAATTCAATGAGACTTTCACATTCGCCGGAATAGAGAACATTATTAAGATTGAGGGTGGCATCAACACTAGCAATATTGTAGAGGTTACCATCTCCTATGAACGTAAACCAAATGGGGCTGGCTTCTGTAAAGCCTATTCCACAGATAGTAGATGTGGGATCGGTACTCGAAACGCTGTAGCCGTTATTATCATATTCCTCCGACAACTGCGGCACCATCTGCGCTTGACCAAACAAGTTGTTAATATCAATTGCATCCGCACACTCATCCCCCGGCAGCGGCTCCGTCACATTGGTTACTTCTAAACAAAAATCTCCAACCGTTCCATCAAAACCATCTACGAGGATCAGGTATTCTACGCCTTCTTCGGTATCGAATTCCATGAAAAAGGCCAAGCCTCCAGCAGGATCGTCATCATTACAGGCTACGGTGGTAAGATTGCCGCAGCTGCCGCTGTAGACCACTGCCTGAAGGTCTATTCCACCAGGGCCGGTGCACACGGTATTGCGTACCTGGTAGGTGTTGCCATCGCCCGTGAAGGAGAACCAGCCACTGTTTTGGAGCTGGTCACCTCCATAGAAGCAGTCGAAGCCAGCCGTAGGGTCGTCAGCACCCGTTGTAAAGTTGGTATTGTTGAACATGTTGGTCGTTTGCGGCTCATTGTAAGGCCCGCCAAACTGAGCAGAGATGTCAATCGCCTCATCGCAAAGATCGCCGGGTACAGCTAGTGCCGTTACTGTAATAACAGCCCCTTGCTCACCACCACAACCATTGGCATCTGCGTAAGTATAAGTGATGACATTTTCGCCTTCGCCCGCTGCTGCCGGGTCAAAGCTGTAGGTCATGCCATTGCCGTCGTCGGTGACGCCGTTGCCGGAGTATACACCACCCGCAGGCATACCGCCACTGAGGCCAGCTTGCACACCCGCATCTACTTGTACGCTGAGACCGCCGGTGGAGAAGGTGATGGTGGGGGCGGCTACGACTTCAAGTGTAGTACTAGCCATCACGCCACCAAGTGTGTAGGTAACGTTAAAGGTTCCTACTCCTCCCGCTGCTGTAGGGTTGAAAGAGAAGGTACTGCCGTCGCCATTGTCGGTTACACCAGGGCCGGAGTACACACCACTACTTGGTGAAGCACCGCCGAGCATCATCGGCATATCATCCGAACAAACATTAGGTAGGTTGGAAAATGCGGGGGTGCCGATCGCCAGTTTAGAAACCTTACCTGTTGCTCCAAAGGTACCACCCGTCTGGGCGATATACATATCTATACCGTCAAACGCGACATTGCGAGAACCCACGATGCCCTCCGTTACTACTGCTTCAGCTGTAGGCGTATCAGCATTAAGGTTAATTCTGGAAACTTGACCGCCTTCGGCAATATATAGGAAGCTACCATCCAGTGTTATTCCAGCAGGCTGGGTAAAGCCAGTAGCTACTGTTGTTACCACTGCAGGTGTTTGGGTAATGTCGACCTTTACGATCGAAGAACTACTAAATACAGATAGATAGATGGCATCCCCAAATTTTGCTATGCCTAAAGGAGCAGATAATCCACTCGCTATCACAACAGGCGTAGGGGTTGCTTCCGTGAGGTCTACCCGTATTAATTGATTTACTCCCTCGTCGGTGATGTAAAGAAAGTCACCATCAACGAAAAGGTCATTCGGGGTGGCAAGTCCTGTACTGAGCACTACTTCAGGTACTGGAGTAGCCTGGGTAAGATCAATCCTGGAAATTCTATCGGCTCCGCTTTCGCCGTAATAGAGGAAGTCTCCACTGATGGTCATGGCTGCTGGGCTGCTTAATCCAGTCAGCACTACTTCAATAGCAGGTGGAGCGGGAGCAGTAATGTCAATCTTGACAATACGACCTGCTCCTAGTTCTGCAATGTAAAGATCGTCTCCGTACAGGGCACAATCATAGGGGAAGGTTAAGCCTGTTAGAATATCCGTCACCTGCGCCTTGGCAGTCATCATGCTCAAGGAGCACAGTAAAAATAAAAGATAAAACTTTTTCATAAAAATTTTTAATTGGGTTCAATGCTTACTCTTTTCTGGATTTTCAGCTTCCTCCATTTTTTTGAATAGGGGTTTTCAGGATCCACCCTAGCCATTTTGACCCACCCTAATCCTCCCTGCCAGGCCATCCAAACTGCTGCACTGAAAAGTACCGATGCAGTACTGCAGAGCAGACTAAAAGCAGGCACAAGAATGTAGTGTAGATCATGGCTTTTGCGTTTCGTATGTGGGTATATGTCAGGTGGAGTGGTAGAGGTAAGTGCGGGAGCTGTTTTTTTAAAAAAAATTCTTACCGAAATTCTTAGCGCAAGTATCTCTTGTTTCTTAGTGGAGGGCTTGACGGAATTGGACATTCTCAGGGGGGAGGCTGGGTTTTAGTGGTTTATCGATCATTACGGAGGGAACGGTCACTAAGCTGTCAAATATTTATGAGCATAGTTGCTCGTGGTAGCAGACCCCTTCGCTTTTTTTAGAATTAACAAAAAAGCCCGCCGCTTCTCTCGAAGACGACGGGCACTCTCCCTTAAAAAAAGCTAATTTCTTGTGGTCTTTAGGACCCACGCCGGCCCTCCCTAGAAGGGAGGGGGTAAGGATAGGTGCAGTTCCCTCCCTTCCAGGGAGGGTTAGGGAGGGTCATGTAAAAAGGTAAGCGTTGTCCCGGAAATTTCGGATGGATAAGCGTGTAAAAAGCGCTAACCCTTACACCCTGCTTACTCCTTCACGACCTTCGCCGAGTACACCTCCTGGCCAGCGTACATCTTCAGGATATACAAGCCAGCAGGCTGTGCACCCAAGTCGATACTAGTACCGGGCTGCTGCTGGCTCACGACTAGGCGGCCGGTAGCGTCGTAGGCTTCTACGCGCTCCATGTCGATTTGAGGCAGTTGTACCAGACCGTTGGTAGGGTTAGGGAAGACGCGCAGGGCGGTATTTGCGATATCGGTGACACCGGTAGTACCCTGATTGGTGAATTCGAGGTTGAAAGTATTCGATAACTCAGGGAAATCTTCCGTCACCATCAAGAGGTAATCGACGCCTGCTTCCGTCTCTATGTCGATACCAAAATTGGCAACGCCCCCTTGATAAGCGCAAGCTACTTCCGTAAGCATCCCGCAAGTGCCAGTGAACAAGACCCCGGCTAGTGGGGCATCCAGGTTGCTGTTGTTGATGCTGTTGATCGTATAGCGATTACCATCGCCAGTGAAAGCATAGTACATAGTCGCGGTGCCGTCTTGAAGTTGGAAAAAACAAGAAGGTAGGAGATCGGTATCATCGGTGTTGTATTCCGCATTGTCATAAGTGTCCGATACCTGCGGTACCATCTCTGCTTGGCCTATCAAGGCACTGATGTCGATGGGATTGGTACACATTTCACCAGGTAGAAGAGGGTCTGTCAGGTTCGTCACCTCGATACAAAACTCTCCAACCGTTCCATCATAACCATCTACGAGGATCAGGTATTCTACGCCTTCTTGGGTGTCAAATTCTAAAAGGAAGGTTAGCGTTCCTCCGGCAGGGTTGTCGTCATTACAGGCTACTGTGGTAAGGTTACCGCAGGTGCCGCTATAGGCGACTGCCTGAAGGTCGAGGTCGGCATTAGGGCCAGTACATTGTACGTTGCGTACCTGGTAGGTATTGCCATCACCTGTGAAGGAAAACCAGCCAGAGTTTTGTAGCGCATCACCTCCGTAGAAGCAATCGAAACCAGCAGCGGGGTCATCTGCACCTGTAGTAAACATGGTGTTGTCGAATAAACCAGTCGTTTGTGGCTCATTGAAAGCTTGCCCGAATTGAGCAGAGATGTCAATCGCCTCATCGCAAAGGTCGCCGGGTACAGCTAGTGCCGTTACCGTAATGATAGCCCCTTGCTCACCACCACAACCATTCGCATCCGAATAAGTATAAGTGATCACATTTTCACCTTCACCCGCTGCGGCGGGATCAAAGCTGTAGGTCATGCCGTTGCCATCGTCGGTTACGCCGTTGCCGCTGTACACACCACCCGCAGGCATACCTCCGCTGAGGCCAGTTTGCACACCAGCATCTACTTGCACGCTGAGGCCGCCGGTAGAGAAGGTGACGGTGGGGGCGGCTACTACTTCCAATGTAGAGCTGGCCATGCTTGAGCCAATAGTGTAGGTAACGGTAAAACTACCCGTACCCTGGCCAGCTACGTCAAAGGTGAAGTCTTCCCCGTTGCCATTGTCAGTTACGCCGGGGCCGCTGTATACGCCGCCGGTGGGGGAGGCACCGCCGAGGGTGACCATGTCTTCATTAGCACAAGTAACGGGCAGGGAAAAAGTTGGGAGTAAACCTTCTACTTTGTATACCCGATTGTCATTGGTGATGTATAGGATACCTTGGTAGACCACGGTACCCCAAGGATCACTTAAGGAAACCCCTGGTACGGAAGTCGATGTAGGCATAGCGTCGTTTAAGTTAACTTGCCGCAGGCCGCCGACTACTGCAGTGAACAATAAACTACCATCAATACTTAGGCCGACAGGTTGGCCAGGAACACTAGCTACCGGAGTAACGGTTGGGTTCGCCTCCAGATAATTAAAGGAAGAAACTCTATTGGCATTAGTCTCTGTAATGTACATTTGATTGCCCCTAACTGCTAACCCTGCTGGGCCCGAAAGGCCACTGACCACGGTGACGGGACTTGGTGTGGCAGCTGTCAAGTCAATTTTGTCGATGCGACCAAGGGTCTGAGGGGCATAAAATAGCTCATCGCCAGCAACGGTCATACCTATTATTCTGGTCCCACCCGGGTGAGGGATCACCTGCTCCAGCATTGGCATACTACTACTAAGGTCGATCTTATGAATACCATTTTCGCGGGTTCCTATGTACAATACATCACCGTAGAAAGCCAAGCCAAAAGGATCATTAGCGTCATTGATAGGTAAGGTAGCTACCGTCTCTAGCATAGGCATAGTGGCGGTAGGGTCAAAACGATACACTGCATTTGCTGTGCGCCCACTAACGTAAATAAGGCCATCCTTTTCCGCTAAGGCATAAGCCGCGCCAACGCCTTCGATGGCTACGGATTGGGTTTGGGCGAAGAGTGTACTCGTACTTCCGTAGAGTAGCAGTGATAGGATGAATGTTAGTAAAAATGAATTTCTCATCAGCAAAATTTTTTGATAAATAAACTGGGTACAATGCTTACTCTGTTCTGGATTTTCAGCGATCTCCATTTTTTTGAATATGGGTTTTAGCTCCCTCCTCGGTCCTCCCTCTCGAGGGAGGAAGGTGGGATAGGAGTTTGGCAAGGAATAGCACTTCTGTAATGCGCTCCACCTTCTATGAATAGTGAGTGAACTATTTCACGCGCTGCACAGCCAGACAGCGATTTAGTAGCTTGAAGCCAGCTAAAAGCAAACACAAACAAGTGGTGTAGAACATGGCTTTTTCGTTTTGTATATCGGTATATGTCCGATAGTAGGGATGAGGTAAGTGGGGGGAGGGTAGTTTTTTTAAAAAAAAATATGCTTACCGAATTTCTTAGCGTAAAGAACCCTCGTTTCTTGCGAAAGCAATTTGACGAAATCGGACATTCTAATGGGGATTTGCGAGTTTTAGCAAAAGTTCTCACGTTGAAAATAATTGGCCACAGAAGAGGCACGGCAGTTTTTTTAAATTAAAAAATTGCATGATTAAAAAATAAAAAACATTTTATATTAACACTATCTTTGTCGTCGGTTCGTTTTCTTGCGAGAGAAAAAAGTAGCCGCGAAAGCACCAAGGCACTAAAATTCACGAAATATTTTTTTGTGTTATTCTGTGGTTTCGTGTCTTAGTGGCAAGAAAAAAAGCAAAAATAACCTCCGTGTCTCCGTGTCTCTGCGGCAAAGAAAAAAAGCGATAAATAACCTCCGTCCAACACAGCAGTATGAATTGGCAAAAAGAATTTCAGAAAATCACCACTAGCTTTCAGCAGTACCTTGGGAAGAAAGGCCAACGGTTTGGAGCCTGGTTCAAGGAGCAGTCAAAATTGCGACTTGCTATCTATGGAATAGGTGGGCCAATAATCGCTGGTGTAGTAGCTGTATTAGTGTTGGCTTTTTTGGTGTGGCAGGGTGCTTTCGGCGCACTGCCTACGTATGGTGAGTTGCAGAATGTGGAGAACAACCAGTCATCAGAAATTTACAGCGAAGACGGTGTGCTCCTGGGCAAGTATTACATAGAAAACCGAACCGACGCGCGATTGGATGAGATTTCTCCCGAGGTCATCAATGCGCTGGTCGCTACGGAAGATTCCCGCTTTTTTGAACACAGTGGTATTGATTTACGATCCTGGGGCCGTGTACTGGTGAAGTCAATATTAATGCGTGATGAATCCTCTGGCGGGGGAAGCACATTGAGCCAACAGTTGGCTAAAAATCTGTTTCCTCGGCGAGGGTATGCTTTTTTAGGGATGCCTATCAACAAGCTACGGGAAATGTTTACAGCCCGTAGGTTGGAAAGTATTTACAACAAAGAAGAACTCCTGCGCCTGTATCTCAATACCGTCCCATTCGGAGAAAATGCGTTTGGTATCAAAGTGGCGGCTTTTCGGTATTTCAACGAGTCGCCCGAAAACCTGAGTACGGAAGAAGCGGCTGTATTGGTGGGAATGCTCAAAGCAACGACGGCTTACAATCCTCGTCGCCATCCGGAAGCTGCTACGGAGCGCCGCAACGTAGTGTTGAGCCAAATGGCCCGCGCTGGTCACCTGGAGGCCAGTGTTTTGGACAGCCTGCAAGCTTTGCCACTTGAGCTAGACTACCAACAAGAAGGCCACAATGAAGGAATGGCTACCTATTTCCGCGAGCAACTCCGCCAGGAAGTCACCAGCCTGATAAAGGACCTCAAGAAACCTGATGGCAGCGCTTATAACCTTTATACCGATGGCCTGAAAATTCATACTACCATCAATAGCAGAATGCAACGGCACGCCGAGGCAGCAGTGGCCTACCAGTTGCCATTGGTGCAGCGTCGGTTTGAAGACGACTGGAAAAAGCGCACCCCTTGGTCGGAAAGAACACTGCAAAGTGCATTGGAAAAAACGCAGCGTTACCAAGACTTAAAGCAAAAGGGGGCCAATGAAGCGCGGATTCAGAAGAGTTTTGATAAGCCAATGCCGATGACCATCTTCGTTTGGGGAGAAGGCGCGGTGGATACGCTGCTCAGCCCGATGGATTCGCTCAAACATTATTTGACATTACTGAATGTCGGCTTGCTTTCTGTTGAGCCACAGACCGGGCTAGTCAGGGCTTGGGTAGGCGGTGGTGATCATCGTTTTATCCAGTATGATCACGTAAAATCACGGCGGCCAGTAGGGTCTACCTTCAAGCCAATTGTTTACACGGCCGCCTTGCAGAGTGGGATGATGCCCTGTGAGTATACCTCGAATGAGCTACGTACTTATGACCAGTTCAAAGGCTGGCAGCCCCATAATAGCGATGGGAAATACGGTGGAGCTTACTCCTTGGCGGGTGCGCTCAGTAATTCGGTCAATACCATTGCGGTAGAACTTCTCCTCCGGGCGGGCGTCAAGAATGTAGTGAAGCTGGCACACGATATGGGGATCAGTAGCAATATCCCAGAAGTGCCTGCAATCGCACTGGGGGCAGTGGAGGCCAACTTGTTGGACATGGTGACGACTTATGCGACCTTTGCCAATCGAGGTTATCGCCCGGATCGCCTCCATTACCTAGATCGGATAGAGACGGCCGAAGGTGAGGTTTTATTAACCTTTGATCGTCCCGATGGCAATCGTTTTAAGAAAGTACTAGAACCCGGCCACGCAGATATGATCCTGAATATTATGCAAAGCGTGGTAGACAGTGGCACAGCAAAACGCCTGCGTACCGAGTTTGGTATTGGCGGTACACTAATGGGAAAAACAGGTACCACTCAAGATCAAGCTGATGGTTGGTTTGTTGGGTTTAACCCCAAAATGGTAACAGGTGTATGGGTAGGTACGGACCATCCCGGTATTCATTTTCGCAGCCTCTCAAGGGGACAAGCATCACGTACGGCACTGCCAGTTTTTGGCTCCTATACCGTACGCGTAATCAAAGACAGCAACTTCAAAGCGATCCGAAGGGCTACCTACCCTGAACCGCCGGAGATGGTGCTCGCCTTATTGGAATGCCCACCTTATTTGCCAGAAATGCCGATTGTGGGTTACGAAGACGCCCCCGTTGATCAGATGGTAGAATGGAACCGCACCATTGAATCAATGGACGCTGCGCTTCTGCAAGAGCTCCTTGATAAGAATCCCCGTCGCGAAAACGAAACGCTGGCGGAATACGCCCAAAGAATACGCCGAAAGAGTGAGCGATACGAACGCCGGGATGAGCGCCGAGAACATTGGGGTAAAGTGCTCTTTGGCAAGGATAAGGATGATGGGGGGGGTAGGTGAAACAGCGTTTTATGATGTGCACGAAACGGACGTGATTTTGTGCGCGAATTATTAACGTGCACAAAAAGGTGTTGTTTTTGTGCACGTCAATGTATATATGCACAAAAAAAGCATTATTTTGTGCGTATAATGCGCACTTATGGCTTCTTCAATTATACCTTTACCCCGCGACCTTAATCTACTGACTATTCCTGTCCTGTTGCAACTTAACAGTGCGAGTAGAGCACTAGCTGAGTTGAAAGGAGAAGCAAAAACTATTCCTAACGAGCATATTCTTATCAATACATTGGGATTGGGAGAAGCTAAAGATAGTTCTGCTGTAGAAAATATTATTACGACCAATGATGAGATATTTCGAGCAGGAATAGACGATAGTTACCAAAATCTTGCTGCAAAAGAAGTACAAAACTATATATCTGCCTTAAATACGGGGTTTCAGATGGTTCGAGAAACAGGCTTACTGCTCAATCGTACCATCTTAGCTATCCAAAGTGAGTTAGAAAATAATAATGCAGGCTTCCGTGTCATTCCCGGTACGACGCTGAAGAATAATTTAGGAGAAACGGTTTATGAGCCTCCTCAAGATCGAGAGGAGATCAAAGACCTCATGGGGAATCTAGAAAAGTATATTAACGATAATAACCTGGATACGCTTGATCCATTAATAAAAATGGCGATTATTCATCATCAGTTTGAGAGTATCCACCCTTTCTATGATGGCAATGGACGTACTGGGCGTATTATCAATATTTTGTATTTGGTAAAAGAAGGTTTGTTGGATATCCCCGTTTTATATTTAAGTCATTACATCATTCAAAATAAACTTCTCTATTACCATCATTTGCAGGCTGTACGTGAAAATAATGAATGGGAGGCCTGGGTTGTTTATCTACTTAAAGGGGTAGAAGAAACAGCCTATCAAACGATTTATCTCATCAAGGAAATAAGAGAATTGATGTTGCGCTATAAAACAAGAATGAGGGAGGAAACTACTTTTTATCGAAAAGAATTGCTGGAGCACCTTTTTCAACACCCTTATACCAAAATCCAGATTATGGAGAAGGCGCTAAATATTCATCGTAATACAGCTTCAACATACCTCAATACCTTAACAGCGCTGGGGTTAACTGAAAAAGTGAGACTTGGCCGGAGCAATTATTATATCAACACCGCTTTATTCGATTTACTCCGGCAAGGTCTTGCTTAGATAAATTTTTCTACATTTTATACTCCGTAGGTGTCCCCTCCATTTCCTGATCTGGTCCCTGCTGGGCAGCGTCGATCATGAGGTCGTCCATCCCCCTTCCACGAACACTTGGCGTAGGCAATGCCATTGCTCCAAACAGCTGCATGTCTTCATCAAAATGGCGGTAAAGTTCATCCAGTGGGATCGTGAAAGCTTCTTCTACATCAAAGTCATTGAGGTTATCTACCCCTAGGATATCACCAGCAATGAACTGCCCTAGCTGAAAATAAGACTCCCATTGAATTGGATCAAAAAATTGATCAGCAGTAGACTCATGAGGAAAATCGGGATTGTAAATTTTGTACTTGTACGTACCATACTGGAAAGCGTCCTTAAAGGCAGCGTCATCAGGCCGGCCGGTAGGTGCTGTAACGGTACTTTTTACGTAAACAAAAACACCTGTTTTCTTTCCGCCGGGATAGTGTACAATCTTTTCTTCGCCTTCGTCAGTACATACTTTTTCCCATAGTTGGTACAAATCAGCTACGGCAAATCGTTTGCGGGAATAGCCATGACTGGGGTTTACCCGCATGATGTCTTCTGGTATATTATCGGGGCGAAAACGGATGTCTATACCTAATTCGTTACGAGCTCTGACCGCTAGGTTTTCCAAGTCGGCAAAAGTAAATTTGGGGTCAGCACCAGCATCCACCGAGACGATGAGTTTGCATTGGCGACGGAGCAACTCCATGACACCAAGATTTTCAATATGCCCTCCGTCACTGATGTTGATCATCTTTTTATCAGTTCCGATACGACCAAATAGCTCGTAGAAAAAGTAGAAAGGCCACCAGACCAAGGGCCAGCTTGTTTTTATTTTGAGAGGATTCCAGGTCCAGAAACCAAGCCGTAGGTTGAAAACGGTAAGGAGAATACTAAGGAGTTTGTTGGAGTAAGCACCAAGCCCCGGGTTGACGGCTGCCGCTGAAATGGTGACCGCGGCGGGCAAGGTCATCTGCCTGTAACCAATAGTTTTCTCCGTCGGTACATAGCCTACTAGTTTGGCCCCGCAGTAAAGCGGAGAAAGCAGGAAATAATCGCTGGCTTTTGCCCCCTGGAAATTAGGATCTTTACTTGATTGTAGGTTCAAGCAAGTATTGATCAAAGGGTAAGGGGCGAGGTAGTCTTTAGCTTCATCACTCTGTGGTTGACACAATTGATGCAGAAAGATATTCTTATTGTTGGTGGCAAAATGAAGGTAAGCATCCGCCAGTTGCTTGCGGTAAAAACGATGAAAGCTGGTTGCGTTAGGGTTGGTGAATAACCCCATTAGTACCAAGATAAAGCCAGCTGTTACAAAAAAGAGAAGCTGCTCAGCGTTGGGTGATTTTACTGATTGAAAACTTTTAACCAACGGCCAACCAAAGGTGCTTAGAATGCCGACAACAACCAAAGTCTCTAGGTGGTTGAAGAGATTGGAGCTATCTAGCTTGTATACTTGTGCAATATTAAGCAGGTAGTGAAGTACGAATATGACAATGCCGCCATAAAGAAGTTCGGGCATCAACCACTGCCAATGATGCTGGAGCGCATCCATGAAGTTGACGGTAATCAAATCATAATAATCACAGAAAAAGTACGACCCTACGACCAGTGTTACCAGGATAGCAGGGCTCAGCAGGCTCATTAAAAAGCTGATCAGAAAAGCAACGACCAGGGTGAGTTGGTTCCATATTTTTTCCAGGCCAGTACCAGGAAAAAGGTATTCTCCATGAGAGCGCATGTAGGCCAAGTGCTCGGTCGCAAACAGCTTTCCATCTTGACCTCTTTCTTTGGTGGTAGCTTGAATATAAGCCCCGGTATACCCACCTCCTGAAACGGTACTCAGATAATCAGCTTGTTTGAGAATGCCAAACTTGTGAAGCGTTTTTAAAATCCCAAGGTTGATAGTAGCAGAACGGATACCGCCGCCGGATAGCGCCAAACCAAAACGATTGTTGTTGAGATCGGCGGCGAAATCATCCCCCATTATTTTTCTACGTCTTTCTCGCAAAAGCTCGTCTTCAGCAGCGATGACGTCGGAGTAGGTGTTTTTTGCAGACATGAATTGTGGGGTGTTTTTTTTAAAGTAATCCGGAAAAGCGAGTGTTTTACCCTCCTAGAGTGACGAAGTTATCAAAAGGTCCAGGTCAGTAGATTTTATGGAAAAGCGTTTGCCAAGGTATTCGTTTGTCAAACAACCTTTGTAAGTATATACGCCGTGGCGTAGGCCATAATCTCCGAAAAGGACTTTTTCAATGCTTTGAATGTCGCCAGCTCTTTGTAGAATAGGGGTCAGGATATTACTGGTGGCAATGGATGCTGTTCGGGCAATTCGAGAAGCCAGGTTGGGGACACAGTAATGAATTACCCCGTGCTTGATAAAAGTAGGGCGATCCAGCGATGTTACCCGCGAAGTTGCAAAGCATCCTCCTTGGTCGATGCTGACATCGATAATAACGGCACCATCTTTCATTTTTTCGACCATCCCTTCGCTTACAACAATAGGAGTACGCCCGCTTTCGGAGTGCATGGCACCAATGACGACTTCTGCTGAAATCAACTCACGTTCCAGGTAAACCGGATTGAGTGCGCTGGTATACAAAGGCCGCCCAACCTGGTTTTGAATTCTTTTGAGCTTGTAAATGTTGTCATCAAAAATGCGTACTTCTGCTCCTAATCCCAACGCAGTTCGGGTCGCATATTCTGCGACAATGCCAGCACCTAGTATAACGACTTTTGCGCTGGGAACACCTGATATACCACCTAACAAAACGCCCGCCCCGCCGCTGGTATTGGTTAATAATTCGCCAGCGGTAAGCATCGCGCTGATGCCTGCCATCTCGCTCATGATGCGAACAATAGGGAAGTAGCCGGAATCATCTTTGATATACTCCATCGCCAGGGCGATTACCCGCTTGCTTTTCAGGCGATAGATATATTCCGCATTGATGATAGGAAGCTGTAAAGGGGAAATCAATAGCTGGTTTGGCCGCATAAAGTCGATCTCATCAAGTGTAGGAGGAGCTACCTTGATGATGACATCCGCTTTGTAAACAACCTCAGGGCTATAGGCGATTTCTGCACCGGCCTCAGAGTAATCATGGTCAGAGAATTTAGATTTCTCCCCTGCGCCAGCTTCCATAACAACCCGATGGCCATGAGCGACCAAGGTACTGACAGAGGAAGGAACCAAGGCTACTCGGTTTTCCTGCAAAGTAATTTCTTTGGGAAGCCCAATATATAAATGCCGTTGCCTGGTACTGCGTTGTAAAGTCTCCGATTGGGTCATTAACTGGCCTTCGGTAAACTCTTTTGGCAGGGGGATTTTTTTCTCCTTATCACTCATGTTTCAAAAATAGGATTTTCCTACAGGATAATGGCAAGGGAAGACTCAACTTATTTTTTTCGCATGAATAAACTTGTACCAAATAGCTGGATTTTTGCTTCAAAAAGAAAGCATATTCGAGGAATTCAGGAATGTGAAAATATTTACCACTTTGAAGTTTAATAATAGTCTGAAAATAGGTCGAATTTTCGTACTTTTGCAAGAATGAGTACAAAGGAAAATCAAAGAGACAGCAAGGGTCAGCAAATGAATTACGGTGCTGATAATATTACCGCCCTCGAAGGGTTGGAAGCAGTACGTAAAAGACCCGGGATGTACATCGGTAGTACCGATAGTAAAGGCCTTCACCACCTTGTATGGGAGGTCGTAGATAACTCGATCGATGAACACCTTGCCGGGTATTGTAGCCAGATTGATGTTATCATCGAAGAAGATAATTCAATCACGGTTAAAGATGATGGCCGAGGCATTCCTACTGGTATGCATGCCAAGCTGAAAAAATCAGCCTTGGAGGTGGTAATGACCGTACTTCACGCGGGTGGTAAATTCGATAAGGATACTTATAAAGTTTCTGGTGGTTTGCACGGTGTGGGGGTGAGTTGTGTAAATGCACTCTCCAGTATGCTACGTGCAGAAGTACATCGAGAAGGAAAAGTATATGAGCAAGTATACCATCAGGGTAAACCTGCCGAGGATGTAAAAGTGATTGGGGATACGACCGAGCGTGGTACACGTGTTACCTTCTTGCCTGATCCGGAAATTTTCCGGGAAGATCGGATTTATAAATACGAGACTTTAGCCCATCGCTTGCAGGAGTTGGCTTACCTGAATTCTGGCTTGACTTTGACCCTTATAGATATGCGGTCTAAGGATGAGAATGGCGAGCACCGAAATGAAACCTTCTACTCTGAAGGTGGTTTGAAGGAGTTTGTTCTGTTTCTCGACCAAAGCAAGCAGCCAATCACAGAAAATCCAATCCACGTTACCGGAAAGGAAGATAACGTAGAGGTGGAAGTAGCGATGCAGTATAATACTTCGTACAGTGAGAATATTTATTCCTTTGTGAATAATATCAACACGCGAGAAGGAGGTACTCACGTAAACGGATTCCGTCGGGCCGTCAACCGAATCTTTGCCAAGTATGGGGAAGACAATGGGATGTTTAAAAAGCTGAAGTTCAAGGTCACCGGAGAAGATTTCCGGGAAGGACTTACGGCGATCGTTTCTGTTAAAGTACCTGAGCCTCAGTTTAAAGGCCAGACCAAAGGCGAGCTTGGTAACAGTGAAGTCACTGGTATTGTATCGCGAGCTGTAGGGAACGCTATTGGCGTTTTTCTTGAAGAAAACCCTAACGAAGCTAAGCGAATCGTTGATAAGGTAATCCTTGCGGCTACGGCTCGCCACGCGGCGCGTAAAGCCCGCGAAATGGTTCAGCGCAAGAATGTGCTTACCGGTAGTGGGTTGCCGGGTAAGTTGGCGGATTGCTCTTCTCGTTCACCAGAGGCCTCGGAGTTATACCTCGTGGAGGGTGATTCGGCCGGTGGTACAGCCAAGCAAGGTCGAGATCGTACTTTCCAAGCGATCCTGCCGCTACGCGGTAAAATCCTCAACGTAGAGAAAGCACTTGAATACAGAATCTACGAAAACGAGGAAATCAAGAACATGTTTACGGCCCTTGGGGTACGTATCGAGGAAAACGAAAATGGAGAGCGGGTTTTAAATATCGAAAAACTACGTTACCATAAAGTAATTATCATGTGTGATGCCGACGTCGACGGTAGCCACATTGTAACACTGATTCTTACTTTCTTCTTCCGCTACATGCATCGCCTCATTCAGAACGGCTACATCTATATTGCCAAGCCGCCGCTTTATCAGGTGCGCAAAGGCAAGCAGTTTCAATATTGCTGGTCGGAAGAAGAGCGCCAAGCGTCTGTTGATCATTACACCGAAGCTGGTGCTTCAGAGAACAGTATTAAAATACAGCGTTATAAGGGGCTTGGTGAGATGAACGCGGAGCAACTGTGGGAAACTACCATGGATCCGGATACACGTATCTTGGAGCAGGTTACGATCGAAGATGCACGCGGTGCTGACGATGTATTCTCCATGTTGATGGGAGACGAAGTACCTCCTCGTCGTGCCTTCATTGAAGCAAATGCTAAATACGCTAAGATTGACGTTTAAGAACGGTTGATTTTTGCATGAAATATTTTCACTGATCCCGAATTTTGCTTTTGCAAGGTTCGGGATCAGTTGTTTTAGCTAGTTTGGGATAAGGAAATAAATAATATGTGGAAAGAGTACAGAAAAGTCTGTAGCAAAGTGTGTCGATTTTTTTTTGCGAACTCCCTTACCTTTACAAGAATAAAAAACGAAAAAACATGTACAAATTCACCACTCTCCTATTGCCCTTTTGTTTTGTTGTGCTGAGCAATTGCGCTAGTGATAAACCAAGTACGGAAGATACTGTAGAGCAAGAAGCATCCCAGACCGAACAAACAACAGAGGCTGCTGATCCAGAACCTCCCGCAACATTAAATACGCCTACTGTAGGAGAAAAAGAGGAGACAGAAAGCGACGCTGATCAAGACGAAGAAACAAGTGCCGATAGCAAGATTATTGATCATCCCATCCAACCAGGGAAGCATAGTTTTACCCTTCAGTGGATCGGTTGGGATACCCCAGGTCAAGTAGAAGTCGAATTTTTATCCGATAACAAGTACAGTGTGAAGGGTGAACAAAAAGGCACGGAAAACGACGATTTTGCTTCTATCGATGGTGTCCTAATCTGGGAAGGCAACCAAACTTTTCAGTTTGATGGAGAGATCATCTCCCGTGTTTCTTACGTCAATGGCGGCGAAACCTGTGTGAAGAAAGGCCCCGTACATTTTCGGGCAACGGGTAAGCGTAAGTATTGGCGTTTGCAGGAAAAAGATAATTGTGAAGAAGGAAATGTCGTAGACTACTTCGATATTTATTTTTAGACTAAAACAAACTCACGTACCCAAAATGCACCTTGGGTGCCCCAAAGTCAAAAGGCTGCTGGTCTTGTCTGCCAAAAGCAAGACTAAGGCCAAATAGCCCCGCTCTAGTCTCAAAAGTAATGCCAGCCCCCAGTCCCTGATACCACAAAACGGTATCAATACCTGGTGGGCTGTTGAGGGAGGTATTGTCAACCCTGGCCCAATCAAAAAAACTGTAGAGGTAGGAGTTTGTCGTAAGAAGAAAGCGATATTCCAGTGTAAGTAAACCAAAGTTGGTAGCGAAGATGCCCTCTTCGTCAAAGCCACGAAGAAGTTGATTGCCACCAATGCGAAACTGCTCATTAGCGAGCACGGGTTCTGGTGCCAAAATACCAGCGCCCGTAAAGGCTGTTTTGATCACGCCCCGCTGTCCAGTGCTTTGATAGCGGGCCAGGTAGGTCTCTACGCGATACTGGCCACTGCGCAAAGTGAGACTGTCGTAAAGGTTGTCTAGCCCTACGGCTTCAATCTCTGCGTTGCGTCGAATAATTTTCTGACCGGCACCAGCAGATAGTTGCCATTCCCAGCCTTTGGTAGGGTTTGTGCGATAGTCTAGTTGACTGAGGTTGAACCGTAGTCCAAAGGTGCGCCGTCGTACATCCAGCGTGTCTGGCAAACGATCAAATTGCCGGATTTGTATGCTGTCGACACTCAGGAGGTTGGTTTGGTTTTGTGACCAAAAAGCTTGGACGCTCCGCCCGCCACCGAGTAGGTAGTCAACGCCAAGCTGCCAATTGAGGTTGATAAAATTGGTGTCACGCCGGTATAAGTTCAGTTGCGCATCTACACCAAAAGGAAGATTAAGTAAATAAGGATAATTAAAGGCCAGGTCCAATTCTTGGGTTTGCGGCCGTAGCTGTTCAAAAGCTACTGCTACGCGTTCTCCCTTGCCTAGCGCATTTTGGAGTGCGCCATCCAATTGCGCAGTCACCAATAAGCGTCCGGTTTGTTGACTTTGCGGAAGTACACCAACGATAAAATCAAAACGACTCGCTTTTTTTGGAGCAAGTTTTAGAATCAACCTCGCTTGATCGCCAATGAATTGTACCCGCGGTGTTTCTTGTAGTTGTACAAACGGAAGCTCTTGAATACGTTGCTGAACTTTCTTGATCAAGGCCTCGTTATAGATCTGCCCAGGAAATAGCCCCAAATGACTTTGTAGATAAGTTTTACTGATCTGAGCTTCACCGGTAAGGTCTATTTTTTCAAAGAAAATCAAAGGACCTCTTTGGATTGTTATTTTTGCATCCATGCTGCCAGGCGCTTGCCAGCGAATACTATCCAGCATTACTTGCGCGAAAGGAAAGCCATTGTTTGCAGCAATACCGGCTAGTTGCTCTTGCAATTGCAACCAACGATTAATATCAAGCGGTTTGTCACTGTACAAGCGGCTGCGAAAGCCAGCCTTGCTTAACCAGGCTTTGGGGATGTTATTGCCTGAAAGCGTCACCCAGCGGTAAAGAGGGCCGCGATGCAAAATCGCGGTGTACTTGTTTTGTGCTTGGAGTAATGTATCTACCGAGGCTTCTAAGTAGCCTTGCTCGTGCAGCTCCTTTATAAAGGTGTTGAGGCTGTTGTTCAACTGAAGACTGTCTGCAAAAGTACTGTCGGGGAAAGATTTGAAACCCTGTAGCTCTTCGTTATTCGCGTCAGCTGTAAGTATATGAAGGGTGGTCACCTGCCCGGTACCTGAAGTGGAGCATAAGAAAAGCCAGCCTATTACGAATAACAATCGCATGTAGTGAGAACAGGTGATTTGCGAAGAACTTGTTAGAAATCTTACCAATGCTAAAACGCCTTAAGCGGTCATTCGTTATGTTTACAGTTCAAAAATAGCCTTTTATGTCGGGTCTCTATCTGCATATTCCTTTTTGCAAGCAAGCTTGCCACTACTGTGATTTTCATTTTTCCACTTCAATGAAGTACAAAGGGGAAGTGACACAAGCTATCGTGCAGGAATTGATTTTACGAAAGGACTACCTGGAAAACAAGCACCTGAGTTCCGTCTATTTCGGAGGGGGCACCCCGTCATTGCTTGATGAGGAGGAATTAGCTGTTCTTTTTGAAACGATAAAAGCGTGTTTTGTGTTGGACGCTGATGCTGAGATTACCCTGGAGGCCAACCCGGATGACATTACAGAAGAGAACTTGGCGCGTTGGCAGGCTTCTCCCATCAATCGACTCAGTATTGGTATTCAATCTTTTGCTGATGCGGATCTTACCTACATGAATCGCGCACACAATGCTGTCGAGGCTCGCCGTTGTATTGCGATGGCCCAAAGTTTTGGTTTTAAAAACCTGACGGTTGACCTTATTTATGGAACGCCTACAATGCCAGATCTTACTTGGGAAAATAACGTGCGGACCCTTATTGATGCAGGGGTGCCGCATTTGTCGTGTTATGCGCTCACGGTAGAACCAAAGACGGCCCTGGCTTATCAAATTAAGACAGGAAAAAGTCAAGAGGTAGAAGAAGAGCAAGCAGCTCGCCAATTTGAAATGCTAATGCGCTGGTTAGGAGATGCGGGTTATGAACATTACGAGATCAGTAACTTTGCATTGCCGGGGCACCGAGCAGTTCATAATAGTAATTATTGGTTGGCAAGCCATTATTTAGGCGTTGGCCCCTCGGCTCATAGTTTTAATGGCCATTCTCGGCAGTGGAATATTGCTAACAATGCCAAGTATCTAAAATCGATAGCTGCACTAAAGGAGGATCAAGAAGAAGCTACGGAGGGTTTGTATGAAATAGAAAAACTTAGTCCGGTAGACCAATATAATGAGTATATCCTAACGGGCTTGCGCACAAGTTGGGGCGTGACAACGGATAAAATGGCTGCACCTTTTAAGGCGTATTTTATTGATAGTATTCATCAATTTGTTAACAAAGGGTTAGTTTTTGAAGAAAAAAGTGTTTTTGTTTTAACAAAAGAAGGAAGATTGTTGGCAGATAGGATTGCGAGTGATTTGTTTTTTAGTGGCTGATTACTAGTTTTTTGTGTCTAGCGGGGTGTTTTACTTGTGTGTTGTTTGAATAATTTATTGTTTTAAATATTTTGTTTATTAAAACAATAAGGTGTATATTTGTATCGGATCAAATAGGTAATAGTATGGATCTCGATATATTTGTAAGCAAAAAAGGTACAAAAGTGGTTTTGGCCACGAATCTTTACCAGGCACTTCAGTTGCCAGCTCAACATTACCCTGTTAATGTGAAGCGTTGGCTGAAGGATTATTATGAATTCTCTGATGGTATTCGTAAGCCCTTGAAAATGCAAGAATTTGCAGCAAGGAAAGTGGAGGGCCCTGTGTTGTGGTCCGACTATTACCTTTCTGTAGACTTCGCTAAGCAAATAGTGTTAAGGTCTCGCAGTAAGGTCAAGCAAAAATATGCTCGCCAGCTAGCTATGCTAACCGAAGGGGTCGATATAGCCGGACTAAGCTCTTCTCAGTTCAAGCATTTGATTGATATCACGAAAGCCATGACCTTAATTTCCTGCCAGGAAGAATGTGAACGACGCCACTTGCGGGTATATCGTGAGCGAAATAAGGGTATGGCTACCAATTGGTGGCAATATCGGGCCGAGGTTTTGGGCTACACCTCAGAAGGACTTCGCGATAAACTTCGCCGAAGAGGAACTGTGGAGGTCAATGGTAATCAAAGAGAATTATTGGCGCAACTTAATCCATTGGACTTGATTCGTGCTGGAGTTATTGACCTCTTTATGGCTGTTGGGAAAGCTCAGGATTATGCGGTGCGCATGGGTGATTTAGCAAAAGATTTAGCCGAGCGCATGGAGCTACAGTTAATTGATGATCACCGTAAGATTGATCTATTTACAGAAGCAGTTGATCCAGAATTAGTTCACCGCCTTAAAGAGCCGCTGGAAAAGCATTTAGTGGCTGCTTAGCTTTTGTCAGGTACTTGATGAAAATGAGATATACCATAGTTTTTACGCGTATACGCGCCCTCGGAATATCTCATTTTTCTCATTTGCATTAGCCAATTGTACGGAGAGAAGAGCACTTTCGGTCGTGCCTCTACTGCGTTTGAAACCGCAGAGACGGATCGTTATACTGCTCTTTCTTCTCCTACTTTGAAGGGCGTACTACTCTTTCCCGCCTTTTAGTTCTTCTTGATAAGTTTTAAACTCGTCCCAGCGGCCAGCAGCAGCAAGCCTTGCTTGTAGTGGCCAGGTATAAGGGTTGTGCATTCTGTATTGATCACCAGCTTCTTCGAGTATATCCTTCAGATTTCCTGGTTCTGCCGCGGCTAAAGCGGACCAGTCTTCAATGCCAGCATCTTTGAGGACTTCTTCTATTTTGGGGCCTATGCCTTCAATGATTTTAAGATCAGTAGCTTTTTTCCCTTTAGGCGCTTCAGCGGTTGCTGCTGGAGCAGGTGTTTGAAGTTCTTTTTGTAGGAGTAAAGCTGCTTGCCCAACCCAATTGTCTTTTTCTATTCGCCCGGGAATGTAGCCGATTTTTCCAGTAACCTCATCGATCCGTCCTGGCGTCCAGTTGGCGATATCTTCGTAAGAGAAAACACCAATACTATTGAGCTTTTTCTCCAAAAAATCACCTATCCCTTCTATGTTAGTAAGCGCATCTTTGTCTCGGTCTGAAACAATAATCTTGTCGTAAAGAACAGTTTTGTCATTCCCCAGTACCAGTTCCCCATCTTCCGCTTTGGCGGCTGTTTCAACAGCAGGCTGCGTTTTCAGCATTGCCAAGTCTGATCTTAGGGCTTGGTTCTCTCCGGATAGGCGGCTTAAAGAGGTTTCAAAAGTATTTAAACGTTCGCGCAATTCGGCTACTTCTTTAGAAGGAGCAATGGTCGTTGTTTTGGTATCAACAAAATTTTGAGGAGTCTCCAATAATTGCGCGTTCTGCGTTTTTAGCTTGGCAATCTGGTTGTTGAGATCATCAATGGTGAGGCTGTAGGTACGATTAGTGGCTTGTATTTCTTCCAGTCGTTGATTGAGTGTTACGACTTCTTGAAGCTGTTGATCTTTTTGATGATCAACACCTCTTACTCGCTCCATCAAATCTACTTTTTCCCGGCTTTCCTCCTGAAGCTCTGCGTTACGCTGCTTCAGTTGGTCTTGTGCACTGGTAAGAAGTGTTTGATTCGCTTCCAGTTGTTGTCGGGCTTCGGCCAGCTCTTTTTTTAGTCGACGAACTTTGCCAGAGCGTAGCAAATACGCAATAATAAAGCCAATAAGAAAAGCAACAAGCATACACATCCACAAAAACAAACCCTCACGGGAATCAATCTGAGTGAAGTAATTTATAAGTGTTTGATCAGTCATTATAGTTGATTTTTAGGAACAGCACGAAAATAAAAAGCGATTCGCTTTGCGGCTACTTCGTGGTTTGTTTTTCAGAATAGTTGAATAAGCGATTCATTTTAAGCGTTTTAGCTATTTGAAAAACTTGAGAAAAATGGAAGTTTATTTTCTGCGCAATACTTAGTTGCGGGCCTTTTTATTCAATGATGAAGTTAACCCGGCGATTTTCCTGCCGTCCTTCTGGTGTATCATTCGAGGCGACGTGTTCCGTTTCTCCTTTGGATTCTGTTTTAATGGCGGAGGTAATCCCCAGGTTTTCGAGGTATTCCTTGGCGCTTTCTGCGCGACGCATTCCCAATTTAAGGTTGTATTTTTCAGAGTCGATATTATCGGTATGGCCGACAATACGAATGGTCTTTTCAGGATGGGCTTCCATGTATACTTTGACAGAATCGGCATAATTGCGAAAAGCCTCACCAGGGTCAAAAATAGCACTGTTACTAGGGAAATTAGCGTCAGAATAGGTCATGTTCGTAAAACGATACGATGCGGTAGCGTATTCACTAGGCAGGTCGTTTAATGCAAAAGCGAACAAAAGCGGCTCCTGTAGTAAGCTGTCGGTGGTAATCGCGTGTTTTAAACTAATCCGATCCTCATCAATTCCTCGGGAAGTCATCAAATCTCGGATAGTTGCAGCACGAGCTAGCCCCATGTTTTCGTAGAAGCCAGCCATGATATCCTTTTCTTGTGGAGTGAAACGGCCCGTTATCTCTAATGATTTTGTTGAATCAGCAGCCAGCATTTGAGCAAGCGTATCAAGGAATTGATCATTGTTGGCGTTCATTTCGGGCTGGTCTCCCCCTTCAGAGAAGGCAAACTGATCGTAACCACTCAATAAGACAGAGTCGTTTTCAGTAAGCTGTAAAGTTTGTAACCTGGGAGCTATTTCTACTTCGACAGGAGCCTCTTCGCAGAGGTTCAAAATGTCGCAAATAAAGAACCACCGGGCAAAAATCGCGAAGAGCACGAAGGCTACGAAAAGCAAAAATGCCAGAAACCTCATATTTGGGGTTGATTTGATCAGTGGAAAGATAATAAGATTCCCCAAATATAACTATACCAAGCAAAAAGAGGGGGAGAGCCTTGGTGTATTAAACACAAAACTCCTTTTAAACCATCTTCTGTTTTTAAGGTCTAAGCCTCGTTTTTTGAAACCCTCAACTCCTCACTGTCAGTAGGTTTTGCACTGGAACAAGCTTTTGCCTAACTTTACGTTAAGGCTAATAATTGTTGACCCCCTAATTCCATTCTATTATGTTAACTGTCCCACCTCCTAATTGTGCAACGGGTACTTTGGTGCCCTATGCCGACAGCGCGGCGGCTCCCTGGAACCGTGCACGCGTTCAACACCTTTTTCGTCGCCTGGGTTATGGCGCTACTCAAGGCACAATTGCTGCCGCAGAACAACTCACTCCTGATGCGCTCGTTGATCAATTGATTGATGATGCCCTCAATGCACCAAGTTTGCCAGAGCCTACCTGGTCGAACTGGACGATTGATGACTACAGTGATTTTGGTGCTGAAAGTAGTGTGCAACTGATCGAATACGCCAATGACTGGATTGGTACTATGTTGGATAATGGTGCCAAGGAGCGCATTACCCTCTTTTGGCACAATCATTTTGTGACTAGGTTTGAAGATTATTTCTGCCCCTCCTGGATGTATACTTACCACCAACTGCTGCAAACGCACGCGCTGGGGAATTTCCGGGAATTTGTCTACGAAATGGGCAAAACACCTGCCATGCTGGTATTCCTCAATGGCGTACAGAATAACCGTTTCGAGCCTAATGAAAATTATGCCCGTGAATTATTCGAGCTTTTTACGCTTGGGCAAGACAATGGTTACACCCAGCAGGATATTGTAGAAACTGCTCGCGCACTTACTGGTTGGAACGGTTTTACATCAGCTTGCGCTCCGATCACTTTTACGGAATTCCTACATGATCCGGATAGTAAAACCATTTTCGGGCAAACGGGCAACTGGGGTTACGATGAGCTGCACGATATCTTGTTTACTGAAAGGGCAACCGAAATTTCAGAATATATCTGTGGAAAGATTTACCGCCACTTTGTACACCCGGAAATTGCTGAGGATATTGTGGCTGGGCTAGCAGAAACACTGAGAGCAAATGACTGGGAACTGGAACCCGTTTTTCGCCAGCTATTCAAAAGCGAACATTTTTTTGATGAAAAAGTAATGGGCGTCCAAATTAAAAGCCCATTGGAGCTAATGATCAATACGGTCATCGAAAGTGATTTTATCATCAATGAAGATGTACATAGCTATATCCTCTACGCAGGATATCAGCTTAACCAAGGCTTGTTTAACCCTATTGATGTAGCTGGTTGGCCCGGCGACCGTGACTGGGTGAATACCAATACTATTACAGGCCGCTGGCAGACTTCCGACTTTTTCATCTTTGCTAATTACCAAGAGGAGCCTCAGCGGTTGGTGACTTTAGCACAAGCGCTAACGACAGACAATGCCAACGATCCGGCATTGGTCACGCAGGCTATTATTGATTACCTGGTGCCAGGGGGGCTTGCCACTCCAGAAGCTTACGCTGCGGCGACAGATGTTTTCAAATGGGAAGTTCCTCAGAATTATTACGATAGTGGGGAATGGAACCTGTTTTGGGAAACCGTTCCAGTGCAGGTCGGGTTGCTCATGCAACATATTTCTCGCCTACCTGAATTTCAATTATCCTAAAACTTGACCAACTATGTGTAATCACGATAAGCATAACAATAATAAAAAAACAAAGCGCGGTATTGCGCTAGAGCATGGTCAGGCCCACCAGCAGGATCATCAAAATTGGAGCCGGCGAACATTTTTACGCCAATTAGGAGTAGCAGGTACCGCTTCTTTCCTTTTGGGAAAAATGCCACTTACGGCGATTACCAGCTCTCCACTTGCAATGGCACTTTCTGGTGCGACCACAGAAGATAGAATACTGGTTCTAATTCGCCTAAAAGGTGGAAACGATGGCCTAAATACGATTATCCCTCTGTTTGATTATGGCACCTATCAGTCTGGCCGACCAAACATTGCAATCCCTGAAAATGAGGTGATTAACCTTACAGGAGAATTAGGAATGCCCAATTCAATGGGCGCGCTTGAGAATATGTGGCAGGACGGCCAGATGAAAATCGTAAACAATGTAGGCTACGAAGACCATAGCCTGTCGCACTTCCGGTCTACAGACCTTTGGGCCTCCGGCGCGGATGCCAATGAAGTAGCCGACTCTGGTTGGTTGGGGCGCTTATTAGAGCAGGAATATCCCGACTTCTTGAATAATCCACCATTGACACCTCCTGCGATTCAAATGGGGAGTGCGGGTAATCTGGTTTTTAATAACACGGATGGCTTTGACATGTCTTTGAATGTGGCCAACCCTGAGCAATTGTATACGATTGCTCAAACAGGGCAGCTGCATGATCCATTGGCTGTGCCGGATTGCCATTATGGGGAACAGCTTAGCTACTTGCGTTCTGTTGCTAATAATACTTTTCGGTACGCAGAGGTAGTTGCGGATGCCTACGGAGAGGGTAGTAATAGTGTAGAGTATGATAATAATAGCCTGGCAGAGCAACTAGCACTGGTCGCACGCATGATTCGTGGAGGCCTGGGCACACGCCTGTATATGGTGGTGCATGATGGTTTTGATACGCATGCAAATCAAGGGAATAACCATCCAGGTTTAATGAATCAATTATCAAGAGCTGTTCAGCATTTTCATGAAGACCTCAGTAATGGAGGGCATGGCGAACGGGCTTTATCCATGACGTTCTCAGAGTTTGGCCGTCGTATCGAACAAAATGCTTCTGACGGTACTGATCACGGAGCGGCAGCTCCATTGTTAATGTTTGGAGAAGGCCTGAATGGTAATGGTAGCTTGGGCGGATTGCCTGACCTGGAAGAGGTTGATAACAATGGAAACCTACAGTATACGACGGATTTTCGTCAAATTTATGCTACGGTATTAGAGCAATGGCTTTGCATTGATGGCAACTTGGTAGATCAGGTAATGGGAGAAACATACGAGCGACTTAGCGGCCTTGGCTTGAGTTGTACCCCTGTAAGCACGTGGTCACCACAGGAGTTAAGTAACGTTAACCTTGAAGCGTATTACCATGCAGGCCAATTGTTCTTGAGCTATGATCTCGCCACGGCCAGTCCGGTAAATATTACCTTGTATAATATGCTTGGGCAACCAATGAAGACGGTTTTTCAAGGTTACCAGATGAGTGGTAATCAACAATTCAGTCTGCCATTATCTGATATCGGTTGGGCTGCAGGTGTTTATGTTGTTAACTTAAGAGTTGGCAACCAGCAACACTCCAAGCAAATTCGCCTGGTTCGATAAGCTCAATTAATTGTTTATGAGAAAGCCCCTCTTCGTAATTTTACGAAGAGGGGCTTTTTTGTGTTTACTCGCAGGATTTTCGCACAAGCGCTTATGCAGGAAGCGACATAGAGAAAGCAAGTAAATAGTCAATGCCAAAAGGATTTGAAGTAGTTGACGTTTTGTGGAGTGCAAGAGGTGATCCAAGCGGTTGTTTTTGCAGAGCAGTGCTCAAGAGGATATCATTGTGTTGAAGATGTTGAGCGATTTTTATTACACTTATCCGCTCATTACTATGATAAACGATGGCAGGGATAACCACCTTAGCAGGTAGTTGTGTAGCGTTAATTCGCCCCTCTAAATATGACGGATTTAAAGAGGTTAACGGCCCTATCTGCATGCAATAGTAGCGAGCTATTACTTCTAAGTTAGTAGGGGTGGTTACCGTAATCGTTACTGGAGGAACAACCTTGTGAGTTACAGATAAACCGAAAGACCGTGGGTTTCGAGCAATTTGAGCAATTGTGAGTACTCTGGGGATATACCGCTTGGTTTGCCGGGGTAAATAACGACTTATTTCATGATAAAAATAGCCGCCGGATTTTCGTTGTGCTTTTCGGACATTGCCTGGTCCACAATTGTATGCGGCTAAGGCCAAAAGCCAATCATCAAACTGATGATGAAGCTGTTTTAAGTATTTAGCTGCGGCTACGCTTGATTTATAAGTATCTAGGCGTTCATCCACCTGCTTGTTGATCGTCAAGCCAAGACTGCGGCCTGTTCGGGGCATGATTTGCCATAATCCAGCTGCACCTGCAGAGGATACTGCACGAGGTTTTAAACGAGATTCTGCTAAGGGAATAAATTTCAGCCAATCGGGGACGTCGGCATCTGCGAGTGCTTTTTCCATTGTAGCTTCGTACAAAGGAAGTTTTTTTAGCATCTTAATGGTTTCCTGCTGGCCACTAACGGTGTAGCGGTATTGCGCTTTATCTAAGTAAGGCGCATCTCTAGGAGCTAAGCAATCTTTTAGATAGGTTAAATCAGCAAGACAATCCGACCTCAAAAGGGGGGAGAAAGTAAAGGTGCCAATCAGGCACAGCAGTACTTTTTTGAGTGGGTTTCTCATGGACATAGGGCATTGTGTACCGATAAAGAATTGTCTTGCTCCGACTTGTTAGTCAGTGCAGGATAATGCTCAACGGTATGGTTTTCTCATAGGGGAGCACCGAAAAAGACGGTGCTCAAAGCAAAATACAAAAGCGTGTGTGTTGTGTAGTTAGTTGCTAATTGCTTGAATAAAGCAATTTACCATGTGTGTAGAAACCTCTCAAAACTCTTATTATTAACTGTTTACGGAATGAACGAAGGAAGGTTTCATCTGGTGAAAAAAAAAGCCCTTTTCCGTAACAACAGAAAAGGGCTTTTTAAAATAGTTGACCAGGTATTAAGGCTTAGCTACGCGTCTTGGTAGATAAACAGTAAGTGGCTGGTTAACGGTGATTTTGTTATTGATTAAGCCATTCCAGTTGATTAACTCTTGTGGAGTACACTGGAATAGGATCGCCAAAGTTTCCAACTTATCACCTGATACGGTAGTGTATTCACTTTTCTGGTGATTAGCCGGTATTGCTACGGCATTGGTATCAATATATCTTTCTTTAAAGCTGGCGGCTACTCGGGTAGGAACGGTGATGTACTGACCTTTTGCACTGGCAGCAACTAAACCCTGCAAATAAGAAGGATTGAGCGAAGTTAATGTGCGGTAGCTAAGCTCTAGCTGTCGGGCGAGTGTTCCTAAATGCAGCGCACGAGTTACTTTGAATGTACGCGTGTCAAGCATATCGTAGTCAGGCATACGTGGTGTAATACCATGTGCTGCGTGGTAATTCATGAGGTAGGCAGCGGCGATAAAGCGAGGAACATAGTGCTGTGATTCAGATGGAAGGTACGGGCGGACCACCCAATAGTCAGAGCTGTTCGCTGCTCGCATTGCTTTTCTTACTCGGCCAGGGCCGCAATTGTAGGCTGCTAATACAAGTCCCCAGTCTTCAAATTGCTCATACAAAGTCGCAAGCATCCTGACGGCGGCCTCGGTAGCTTTGTGTGGGTCTAGTCGTTCATCAACCTGCCCATTTACAGTTAGGCCATAAATGCGGCCAGTACTGGCCACAAACTGCCACAAACCTGCTGCACCTACTGGTGAGGTGACGCTAGGCCGTAAGGAAGATTCAATGATCGGTAAATACTTGAGCGTTTCTGGAAGCTTGTACAACCGCAGATAGTGCTCGAAGATGGGGAAGTAAATTTTGGCACGACCCAAGATGTATTCTGAGTCACGCTGGCCCTCCACCGTGAAACGGCGGATAACAGATTTGATCTGTGGGGTGTTTTGAGCGGCAAAAGGAAGATCCATTTGGTCGATCCGCTCATTCATAAGCTCATCCGAAAGGCGAGTGAAAGCGTAAGGAGACTTTTCAGTAGCTTTGGGATAAGACGTAGTGTTACCTGTTACCACGGCCGCAAATAAGAGGGCCGTGACAAGTATTGTCCACGGGAATTTCATTCTTTTCAGTTTCGTCAAACAAAGTCCGGCCGTAGTTTTGAAATATTAATCATTGGGGATACAATGATTGGGGATAAATATTTCTAACTGGGGTAAGCCGGTTTTCACTTGGTTTATCCTTTAAGAGGATAAAACGTTACTTGTCATCGTAACTCACGCAAGTGATGTTATTACACTGTGTAACAACTTGGGTGCAAAATTATCCCCTTTTTTAACGCATAGCAAGTTTTTAGGCTCACCACGCTAGAAAATGCCTTAGTTTCTTATATTTCAGCATGTTGGAGTACTATTGGAGTGAAAATTTCTCCTTTGTTTCTATTCTTTGGATAGACTCTCTCCATATAAACCCCCGGTAGGAAAAGGGGCTACAGAATAAAATAGCGATCTTGGCACGAAATCAGATGTGAATAAAGGAAAAGGTTAAAGTTTTGTTAAAAAAATAAAAAATTAACGCTAAGGGGCTGTTTATTACTTCAGATTAATTTTTAATTTAAAGTGTTGATGGAGATAAAAATACTGGCATTTGGTATAGCGAGAGATATTCTTGGAGGTTCAGAATTGAAAATATCTGGCCCGGAAAATCTGACGGTTGGTCGCCTGTTAGAATTGCTTAAGGAGCGTTACCCCGCTTTTGCTGGTTTGACGTCTTTGGCAATAGCGGTAAATGCTGAATATGCCAATGAAAACCAGGCTATTTCTGCTGGTGATGAAATCGCAATTATCCCACCGGTAGCAGGAGGGTAAATCTTTTGCGTAATATTGATGACTATGATGATTGATATACAGCTCCTTACAACACCATTGGATACAACTGTTTGCCAGAAGTGGGTAGAAGCACCTGATAAAGGAGGCTTGGTGCTATTTGTTGGTACAGTACGTAATCATACACAGGGCAAAGAAGTATTGCGTCTGGATTTTGAAGCTTACGAACCAATGGCCATAAGTGAAATGCGTAAAATAGCGATGACTATAACTGAAAGGTGGCCAGGAAGCCGTATCGCTATTCATCATAGAGTAGGCCAGTTAGCTATTGGAGATATTGCCGTTATTATAGCGGTGGGAACTGCACATCGTGCTGCTGCCTTTGCCGCTTGCCAATACGCTATTGATACTTTAAAACAAACGGTGCCGATCTGGAAAAAGGAGATTTTTGCAGATGGAGAGGTTTGGGTAGCAGCTCATCCTTAGCCTTATGTTTATTAATATCATTGTTGGAGCATTAGCATTAGCTTCACTGGTGCAATTCTTTTTTTGGGGAATTCGCTTCCGACGATTTGCTAGGTATGAATTGCCAGTATCTCCAGAAGTACCCCAATACGAGCTTCCCCCGGTTTCTATTATTATATGTGCCCATAATGAAGCTGATAATCTGCGCCAGAATCTACCTTTTTTCCTGGAACAAGACTATCCCAATTTTGAAATTTTAGTGGTAAATGATAATTCTTCAGATAAAACTGAGGAAGTTGTTTTGGAATTTCAAAAAAAATATTCGATCTTACGCCTGCTTTCGATGGAGAAGGAAACTTTTCCGGGCAAGAAAGCAGCTTTGAGCTACGGCATACAACAATCGAGCTTTGAATTACTTTTCCTATCAGATGCTGACTGTCAACCTATAAGTAGGCAGTGGCTGAAGATAACTCAACGATCATTTCAAAAGAACACGAAAATTGTTCTTGGTTATGGTCCCTACCAAAAACGAAGAGGATGGCTTAACCGCTTTATTCGCTTCGAGGCTTTCTACACTGCCATACAATATTTCTCATTTTCATTAGCAGGCCATCCCTATATGGGTGTTGGGCGTAATTTAGCCTACCACCGATCTATATTTTGGCAAGCAAATGGTTTTAGCAAGCATGCTCACCTAATATCAGGAGACGATGATCTTCTGGTAAATCAGGCTGCGCACGCTGAGAATACAACGATTAATGTTTTTCCAGAGGCGAGAGTTTATTCTCGTCCCCATTCCTCTTGGCGAGGCTACTACATCCAAAAACGACGCCACCTTAGTGTAGGCAGTTATTATCGCTGGCAAGATCAGATCGCACTAGGTGCTTTGGCTTTAAGCCATTTTACCTTTTACGCGGCTACTTTCCTGCTATTGATACTGCTTCCCGAAGTGTGGTACTATCTGACACTAAATTACATGGTGCGGATGGGAGTAGTCCTCCGAGTATCACTAGGAGCCAGTAAACATTTGGGCGAGCGCAATTTGCTGCCCTATCTCCCCTTACTGGATTTCCTATACCTTGGTTATTACTTCTTATTCGTACCGACATTATTAACCGGTAGCCGAATACAACAATGGAAGTAGCAGTTAAAAATCCCAGACTTACGCAGAAAGCACTCAATGACTTTGAACTCGTAGAACGAGCAAAAGCAGGGTGCCAGCAATCGTACACGCAGCTGATGGCGCGTCACGAATCCAGCATTTTTCATTTAATGCTGAGAATGACCAACGATCGTGAAGATGCTTATGATTTAACAATAGAAGCTTTTGGTAAAGCTTTTACCCGCATGGGGTCTTATGTACCCAACTATGCCTTTAGTACTTGGTTGTACAAGATCGCGGTCAATAACTGCATCGATCATGTTCGCAAGAAAAGACTAACCGTTTTGTCCATCGACGAACGCATGGATGAAGAAAGCCAGCAAGATTATTCCAGCACCCTCCATGCAACAGGACTCAATCCTGAAGAAGCCGTTATTCGGGAGCAAAGGATTGGCTTGATGAGGCAAGTATTAGGGCGATTGAGTGATAAGTATCGCGTAATGATTGAGTTGCGCTATTTTCAGGAGTTGAGTTATGACGAAATTGCGACCGAACTCAATATTCCATTAGGTACGGTAAAGGCTCAGTTGTTTCGGGCCAAGGAGTTACTTTTGGATTTATTGAGCCGCCCCGGAGCTAGCGCTTATTTAGAGGTGCACCGTGGACATCGTCGTGCAGCAGCAGTTTAGATCGTAGAAGGAACAAGTCCTAAACACGATCTTAGAGTAAAATAGAGAGGTTACCAATTGGAGTAACTGTTTTGAAGATAGTTTACTCCTTCAGCCTTGTTAGTGGTTTTTGACCGCTAACAAGGCTTTTTCTTTTTTACCTTTGTTTTGTATAAGTATTGCGCACAAAAATCCCCTATAATTAATGGCTTCCATCGCAATTGAACAACGCCTGAGTGCTCTTTTTGAAGAATGGGCCGGCGAAATCCCAACGCTGGTACTTCCTTTAGCTCCCTCTGGGTCTGATCGTATTTACTATCGTTTACAGAGTAAGAATAAATTGGCCGTAGGCGCATATAATCCGCATCTTCAGGAAAATGAAGCTTTTATCAGTTTTTCTCGCCATTTTCGAGAAAAGGGATTACCGGTACCGGAAATATTTGCTGAAAACCTAGCGCAGCATATCTACTTGCAGGAAGATCTGGGAGCAACAACCTTATACAGCTACCTTTTGCAAAAAGGTGATTATTTCCCTGACTATTTGGTGAAAATCTATCGAAGAGTTGTCGAACAGCTTGCTCGCTTGCAAGTACTGGGCGGCGATGGTCTGGATTACGAAAAATGCTTCCCCCGCACTAACTTTGATAAACAATCAATGTTGTGGGACTTCAATTACTTCAAGTATTATTTTTTAAGACTGGCTTATATTCCATTTGACGAACAGGCGCTGGAAGAAGATGCGCATACCCTGGCTGATTTCTTGCTAGAGACGAATACGGATCATTTCATGTTTAGGGATTTTCAGACCCGTAACATCATGATAAAGAATGGTGAGCCGATCTTTATTGATTACCAGGGCGGCCGCCGAGGGGCATTACAATACGACTTGGCCAGCTTGCTTTATCAAGCGAAAGCCAATATTCCGGAAGATATTCGAGAAGAATTATTAGAGCATTACCTGGACGCGCTGGAACCCATCTGCCCCATTGATCGAAAGGCTTTTGTGCCCTATTATTACGGATACGTATTTATGCGCTGTGTACAAGTATTAGGAGCTTATGGGTTCCGAGGACTTTACGAGCGGAAAGAGCATTTTTTGCAAAGTATCCCTTTCGCTTTGCGAAATATAAAGTGGCTGTTTGATAACGATAAAATTCCGGTAGCCATCCCTGAACTCAGGCGGGCATTGGAAGAACTGATTGCCTCCAAAAAATTTGAGCCTTTTGATAAAATTAAAGCGAGCTCCAGCTTACTGACGGTAGGTGTTAATAGTTTTAGCTATAAAAAGACCGGTGTGCCAGAAGATAACAGTGGCAATGGTGGCGGATTTGTTTTTGATTGTCGGTTTATCCACAACCCCGGCCGCTACGAACCCTACAAAAAACTCACTGGCCGGGACGAATCTGTTATCAACTTTTTGCAGCACCATAGCGAAATAGGGACGTATCTGCAAGATGTCTATCGCATCGTAGACAACGCCGTTGAAGACTATATTGATCGTAGTTTTACCAACTTACAAGTGAATTTTGGCTGTACCGGTGGCCAGCACCGCTCTGTTTACGCAGCAGATTGCCTGGCGCGACATATCAAGAATAAGTATGGAATCAAAGTAGTGTTGCACCATATAGAGCAGGAGAAGAAGGATTGGAAGAATTAGTGGGGGAATTGCGTATAGGCCCGAGTTGTGACCAATAATAAAATAAACAAATGAAGAATCAATTTACTCTTTTTAGCATCATAATAATTTTGGTATTTGGTTGTACTGAAAAAGAAGAAAAAACCACAAAAGACATTATTCCAACCCCATCAGTAATGTGCTCTCCCGTGACAAATGACAAAGAATGGTACAAGTCAGATAATGTGGCGCCATTATTTGAAGGACTTGATGTTTTGAATTTTCCAATTTCTACTAAAAATGAATTAGTTCAGAAATATTTTAATCAAGGGCTGATTTTAGCTTATGGTTTTAATCATGCCGAGGCAGCAAGGTCTTTTTACTTTGCCACTAAACTGGATTCAACTTGTGCTATGGCATATTGGGGTTATGCTTTTGTTTTGGGGCCTAATTATAATGCTGGCATGGAGGATGACAATTATAAGAGAGCATTTGATGCAATCCAAATGGCTATGGATTTATCAATTAAAGGTTGTACTCAAAAAGAAATAGCATTAATAAACGCATTGTCAAAAAGGTATGTTAAAGAACCGGTTGAAGACAGAAGTTCATTGGATATAGCTTTTTCTAATGCCATGGAGTCAGTATTTAAAGAATTCCCACAGGATGCGGATATAGGTGCTTTATACGTAGAATCATTGATGAATCTTCACCCATGGGATTTATGGACTCATGAAGGCGAGGCCAAGGAATGGACACCCCAAATTTTGGATGTATTTGAAAAGGTTTTTTCTATTTCTCCAAAGCACCCTGGTGCTCATCATTTTTACATTCATGCGGTAGAGGCTTCTTCAAAACCTGAAAGAGGATTGTACAGCGCCCAATTATATGACGAGGGACTTGTCCCTAATGCAGGGCATTTAATCCATATGCCTTCTCATATTTATATCCGCACAGGAGATTATCATAAAGGAACTATGTCAAATATCAGGGCAGTTGAAGCAGATAGTGCTTACCTCACCTCTTGCCATGCACAAGGTTCTTATCCATTGACTTTATATCCACATAATTATCATTTCATGGCTGCAACTGCCACGCTTGAAGGAAATAGTGAATTAGGAATCATGGCTGCAAATAAAGTAGCAGAACACTCAAATCGGCAATTGATGAAAGAGCCAGGTTGGGGAACCATTCAGCACTACTATACAATACCTTACTACGTAAATGTAAAATTTGGTAAGTGGGAAGAAATCTTGAAATTGGAGAATGATGATATTTCATTAAAATATCCTGATGCTGTAAGGCATTATGCAAGAGGAATGGCGTTCAACGGTTTAGGAGAAATTGAAAACGCGAAAAACGAATTGAAAGCCATAGAAAGTTTTGCATCGGATGAAAGCCTCAAAGAAGTTACCATCTGGGATTTTAATAATACTCATCAATTGCTGCAAATTGCTAAGAGAGTATTGAAAGGAGAGATATTAGCGAGTGAAAAAAACTATAAAGAAAGTATCAACCTGTTAATTGAAGCCGTAAGTATGGAAGATGCATTGGTTTATCAAGAACCACCAGATTGGTTTTTCTCTGTTCGACATCATTTAGGGGCAATACAAATCGAAGCAGGAAGATATCAAGATGCAATTAAAACATACAAAGAAGATTTAAATAGGTTGCCAAAAAATGGATGGGCTTTACATGGCTTAAGATTAGCTTATTCTGAGTTAAATGAAAAAGATAAAGCTTCTGAATTAGAAGATAAACTAAATGAAATTTGGGCAACTGCTGATATAGAATTGTCAAGTTCAAGAATCAAATAAATACTGGTCACAACAAAGTACTTGACGTCGATGCCTCCCATCTGGTCGGCAGGTCGTGAGTACAGACCGTTGTGTGTAACCAGATGCATTTAGTTCTAGTCATGAGTCATTTCGAGTTTGAAAAAAGAAAGAGATATTTAATAAGGTCAAAAAAACAAGATGCCAGCCGTACTAAAATTAACTGGAGACTATGATGTAGATGAAGTATTAAGTTTGCTTAATGCTAAACCCTATGAAGTCAATAGAAAAGGAGATACGAATAAGAGAAAAGGCAAAAAGCCCTATGCGGCAACCACGTGCAAATTTGATGTAAATAAGTTAGGTTTTGATGAAGTAGAAAAGCAATTCGAGGATACAATTACTTTTCTTTCAAATAATTATGTTGATTTGAAAAAGTTGACAAATATGAAAAATATTAAAAGGTGCATAGATATTGGTATCGATTCTGAGTTTAGAGATGAAAATAACCTTTCTGTTCAATTATCTATTCCGCCAAAGTTGATGAGGCTTATGGGAGATCTTGAAATGGAGTTGGTTGTTACTCAGTATTGGTTTAATAGATAGCCTTCTAATTATTTGATCTATTTAGGATATTAATGAATGCAATAGACTTATTTCAAGGATATTATATTATCTCAGCATGGTTGATATATGCTGGGATTATATTTTTTTTATCAAAGGATAGTGATCAAAAAGAAAATTCTTGGTTTCTTTTAGGCATTGTGAACCTGATATTTTTGATACCGCTATTAATTGAATATGGAATAGCTTGGAGCAGTGGTTATATCTATGAGCAATTTGCTTCTATAAGTACCCGGAATGGGTATGCACCATTTTTTATGTTATTTGAATTTTCGGTCAGTATTATGGCTTCGATGAATATAATAGCGAGTATTAGAAAGAATAATACATTTCGTAAATTCCAGTTTGTGATTATTTGTATTTATATTTTGGGATGCGTCATTATATATGGTTATAAACCTTATGGTTATGCGACTTCAATTATACCAGGTTGGCATACGACTATTTATCAAATAGGAAACTTTTATGGAATACTGATCTGGTTTGTAGTAATAGTGGTATTAGCTTTGGTTGTCAGTTTCTTAGGAAGAGTGAAAAAATAGAATAGGAGCTGAACATAACAAAGCTTGTGCGCCCAGCCCCGAGTTGCAGGCAATTAAAGAAATTTCAATGTCAGTTCGTAGAAGCCCTGATAAAGTATCGTAAAGAATGAGCAACCATTTACCCATATCATCATCCAACAAATCCATTGCGGTTCTCCCTTTTGTTAATATGAGTGCCGACCCTGAGAACGAATACTTCAGCGATGGTATTACGGAAGAAATAATCAACGCCTTAACTACTGTGAAGGGCTTGAAAGTCATTGCCCGCACATCTTCTTTTGCATTTAAGAATAAAAATATAGATGTGCGAACCATTGGTGATCAGTTAGGGGTAAGTACTGTTTTGGAGGGGAGCGTCCGGAAAGCCAAAAACAGGGTTCGCATTACAGCGCAATTAATCAGTACTAATGACGGCACTCACTTCTGGTCAAGGAATTTTGATCGGGAGATGGAGGATATTTTTGCCTTGCAAGATGAAATCAGTTTGCTCATTGCAGACCAAATCCGTGAAAACTTTGGGCATTTCGAAATTCCGTCTTTTTCCAACGCTATCCCAACTCAAAATATCAAGGCTTATGATTTATGGTTGAAAGGGAGTTATCATCTAAAAAGGAAAGACTTTGATGACGTTAAAAAAGCAATGGATTTCTTCAAAGGTGCAATTAAAATTGACCCGAACTATGCAGACGCCCATGCATTTTTGGGAGAAGCATATATTCACGCGGCGAGCTACAATATGATACCCAGTAAAGAAGGGAATGACTTAGCAAGAAATACCGCTGAAAAAGCCATCGAGTTAGATGCAGAAAATGCAAAGGCACATATGATGCTTGCTTATATCAAACTGTTCTCGGATTGGAATTGGGACGCGGCCCTAATAGAATACGATAAGGCAATAAAATATGGCCTATCTGACCAAAATGAATTCATTACCTATTACTATATATTTATCAAGGAGGATTTTGAACGGGCCGTTCAAGTATCCAAAAGGGTGGCTGAAACGGACCCTCTTGATGTTCATACACATTGGCAACTGGGCTTGATCTATTATTTTGCGCGTAGTTTTGAAGAGGCAATTGCAGCATTTAATAAAGCCTTGGAAGTTGACGCTACTTTTGCAGAGGCAATTCGTTTTCGAGGTTTAGCCTTGGGGTATTTAGGAAAATATAACGAAGCATTAATTGACATCAATAAGGCACTTGGACTTACAGGTGGTCAAGGACTTGCTAATTTAGATTTATTGGTGGTGAAAATACTTATGGGCAAGAAAGAAGAGGTCTTAGCTATTATAGAAAAATCGAAATACATGGACTCCTCAGATCCAGCCTTGTTATTTTCTCTTTTAAATATGCCTAATGAAGCCATTTACTGGTTAGACAAAGCTTACGAAGAACGCTCGGTAACGATGGTAACCTTAAAGAATTATTGGGTCTGGGATAACCTTCGGGATAATGCTCGGTTTAAAGAAATTTATGCCCAAATGAATTTCCCCCCATCTATAAAAAACAAGCAGATTCTTGAACCTATAACCATAGCTCCAACCCCTTTCATTAGTACTTCATTATTAAGCAAAAATGAAATAGAAAACTATTTAGAAAAATTAGATGAGCTAATGAAAGTAGATGAAATATATAAAGACCCATCAATTTCATTAAGGCATTTAGCAGAAAAACTGGAATTGCTTCCTAATAAATTATCATGGCTACTTAATGAACAAATTGGTAAGAATTTTAATGAATATATTAATACCTTCCGATTAATAACTTTCAAAGAAAAAGCATTAAACCCAAATAACAGTCACCTTACTCTTTTGGGTTTAGCTTATGAAAGTGGCTTTAATTCCAAAACAGTATTCAATGTTTTTTTTAAGAAAATGGAAGGAATAACTCCAAGAATGTGGGTGAATTCTCAGAAAAAATAGAACCTTCTCTGACAATTTTTGTGGTCAAGCTAAAGCAAAAATCGTAAGCGACTGTTAAGGAACGTGATTTTTGTTTTCGCTTGACGCTAAACACAAAAAATGTCAGAGAATCAAATAGAATAGTTATGAAAGGCGAGACTAAGCCCAAATTTACGCACTATCAATTTCTTTTAGTATCGATCATTGCATTAGTTTTATTGACTATAGTTTTGGACTTCATGCTTATGTCCGCCTTGTCAGCAATTCTTCTTCCTAAACTTGAAATCACTACCAAACAGTTTGGTTTACTTGTGTCTGCATATCCAATTAGTGCAGGAATAGCTGCTGTTTTATTATCAGGTTATGCTGACAAAGTTGATCGGAGAAAATTGCTTTTATTTTTTTACTCAGGCTTTTTGCTAGGTGTTTTATTTTGTGCAAATGCACCTTCATTCCAAGCATTGGTTGTTGCCAGGGTTATAACAGGTATATTCGGAGGTGTCGTAGGTCCTATTTGTTTTGCCATCGTAGCTGATTTATTTGAAACAACCCAAAGAGGAAGGGCTATGGGGATTCTACAAATGGCTTCTGCAGGGAGTCAAATTTTGGGTTTGCCACTTGCTCTCTACTTAGCTTCAGAGTTGGATTGGCATTTAGCCTTTGGGTTGGTTTTGTTTTTAGGAATCAATGCAATTTTTCTTGTTTTTTGGAAAATAAGGCCCGTAGATAAACATCTACAAATACCAGCAAAAGTCAACCCGTTACATCATTCTGTAAAAATAATCAGCAATAGAAATTATTTAATAGTATTTTTTAACAACACAATTTTGGTGTCAGGAGATATTATTTTGATGACCTTTAGCTCTGCATTTTGCACTAACAATCTTGGAGTAGATCTTGACGACCTCCCTTTACTTTATGGAGTTGCAGGGGTTGCTACTTTCATATTTGCTCCCATTATTGGTCGTTTGACAGATAAATATGGAACACTAAATATTTTTTGGGCAGGGACTATCATAACAATAATGATGGTAGCGGTATTTACGAACTTGGGAATAAATCCTTTTTGGACAGTTATCATTGTTCATACCCTACTCTTCCTTGGAATTAATGCTCGAAGTATCTCATCTTCAGCTTTAGGAACAGTTGTTCCTGAGGTGGAAGACCGAGGTGCATTCATGGCTGTTGATGCAGCAATGCAACTGGCAATTGGAGGTGTGGCAGCCATGATAGCAGGATTGATAGTATTTCAATCTGAAGATGGGATGATAAATAATTTCCCCACCTTAGGCGTTGTGGTAATATCATTGATGATTCTAACTGGCGGGCTGATGTATGTGATTAATCGAATGGTAAAAAGAAGGAATATCAAATCTGAGTAAAGTTCTTTTGTCCAAGTACTTAACAGCCCCTAAACAATAACTCGGGTTCCAGGATTTACGGCAGGCCATTTTCCATATGGAACTATTACCACCTGGTCCCGAAAAACAAAGACGAATTGCCCCTCCCAAGCATGCGCTAAGCCTGTTTAAAAGGTTTTTAATCTCACTACTAAGTTCGGAATTACATTTTGGAACGACTCACCCTCTTTTCCACTCCATCTTTGCATTATCAATTCGATAAAGCAGAGCAAATAATCATCGGATGATGATTCCTTTCCCCTTTATTAAATGAACTAACGATAATGGGAGGTGCTTGGTAGCAATCGGAGTTTTCCAAAAAAAATACTGTTATGAAAAATCTATTTTTAATTCTTCTATCTTTTTGCACACTTAGTGCTTTTGCTCAAAGCAACTCGTCAGTAGATCAAGAAACGGAAGTAGCCCATAAGTGGAGGGTAAGTATACCTTATCTTGTTCCAGATGAGATTATCTATGGTTGGAGCAGTCGAACAAGTACTCAAATGGTAGAATTACATGTAAAACGCAACCTAGATAATAAGAACATCGTTGGGGTAAAGTTTGCCACCTGGCGATTATTTCAACCCATGGGAATCACCTGGTGGGATGGCGTGGTAGATAAAATAGAGTCTGGAACTGAATATTACGATGGATATTTAAGGGAAACAGGAATAGGTATCACCTACCAACGCATGCTTTGGAAAGGGTTATTTGCTTCTGTTGAAGTCCTTCCGCAAATTCAAACCTACACGGATTTAGATGGTAATAAAATTAAAAATGGATTTAAGCTTTACAACTCGCTTCATTTGGGCTACCATGTTGCATTTGGGAAGAAAAAACGATTTTTCATAGAACCTCAGGTTCATATCAACCAGTGGATGTTTGATAACAATTCCCCTGAAGGGTTTAAGGAGTTTGACGATAAATATGGAAACGTCTTTCTCTTTGAGCCAAATATTTACATCGGGTGGAAATTTTAAGCTATAGTCTGACAAGTCAGGATTCACAGCACGCAGTAGCAGCGAAGCTAATTCTTGGCTTGTCAGATTATAACATGAGTCATCCCGAATTTTGATTCTCATCAAAATCCGTGTTGACCAACCAAACAGTACTACTCCCCACCCTCAATTTCCATATCTAAAAACTCTGGTTCGTCGCTATCCGGGTCTTCTTCGTATTCGGGGATATCGCGCCAGTCGAGAGGTTCATCAACGAGTTCTATAATGGTGCCAAACAAGCGTTCCAGCTCAAAGTGGATGTCGCGTTTGCGTCTATCGCTTTCGTGGAAATCGTTTTCTACCCGTCGTTTATCCGATACGAAGTTATAATCATCCAGGTTACCTAAGATGGCATAGTAAAGGTTAAAGAACCCCTTTCGTCTGGCTGGTTTAGGCTTCAGCTTAGCATTGTGCCGGCGAAACCGATCGGCCATAACCTGTCCTGCATTGACTTTAACGAAGTAGTTGATGTCCTGATCGAAAGTATGCTCACCGCTAATGGTCATGTTCAAGGCGTTACTTTGGATAAACATGACAGGGAGGTAGAGCTTGCTATTTCTAACCTCAAAGAAGTTTTGGAGACTGGTAAAGCGAATTTCTCGTAGGTCGCGAATATTCACAAAAGTGGAAAAATCCTCTAGCATCGCGAAGTCTTTCAGTACGCCATCTTTGAGGCCTACGCCAGCAAGTACTCTAAGCTGATCCTCTTGAAAGTTGCCGGCATTATCAAAATGCGCTTCAATAAAAATTCGGGTATCAAGCTGACCTTCCAGGTTGTCTGCGACCAGGAAATCTTGTCCAAAGTTTTCTGATTGCCTGAAAAACTCATAGATATTAATCCTGTTTCCGCTGAGTTTTGCCGTTAGTACAGGCTCTTCGCTAAACTGCATTTCGCCGTCGAGGAGGAATTCGCCATCCATGGTTTTAGTGTTCCCCGCAATGGTCATCGTACCATCTTTGAAGGTAAGGTTTCCCTTGAAGTCTTCTCCTTCGACTAGACCGTAATTGAAGGTTTGAATTTCGGCAGCAAAAGTGCCGTCTAGAAACTGAGTGAAAAATTCTCGTTTTTCTACTTCTGCCTGGGCAAGTGAATCCGTTGTTCCTGTGGCTTCTGCTGCTTCTTGGGCTATTTCGGAAGGGGCTCCGAGCGCCATTAATTGATCAATGTCTAACTCGGTGGCCTGAAGGCGTGCATCAAAGACCAGCGTTGCGCCCTGAGAATTCACCGAATCGGCGAATATTACTGGGAGAATATTGGTTGCCCGACCATCAAAAACCATCTTTGTGCCTGGTGCATCCAGGGTGACCGCTTTGGCGGTCAGGGTGTTTTGCTCAAGAACGATCTCCCCACTGCTCAGGCTTATGTCTTCATCGTTTACCGTAAAGCCTGCGTTTTCAAAGCTTACAGAGCCCCCCATGTCTACGCTGCCGATTCGGCTACTGCGAAGCATATCTTCGTATTTACCTCTTATCCGAAGCCGGTTGAGGTGTATTTTCCCGTTGCCGGAAGAGATTCTTTCATCGGGAATAAAAGCCATTAAGGCTCCTGGTGCTAGGGTGCCATCTGCTGCGAATACGATACTGGGTTCGCTAAAATTCTCGATGGTAAGATCAAGAGCGAAAGGCTCTCGCTCGAATTCTCCATGAAGGTTTTCAATAACGATTTTCGATGTTTTATCGTTTTGCTGGGTGCCATTGGTGTAATAAGCCAGAAAGCCAAGGTCACGCACTCGAGCATTGACACGGTCGCCAGAAATACGGCCGTCGGCAAAACGCAATTCAGCTGTTATTTTGGGCTGTTGTTGCTTGTTTTGCACACCTTCAATCGTGGCATTGAGGCTAAAATCACCGTCGGTTTCTAAACCATTTAACTGGTTTTTATACTCATCAGGAAGCAAACTGAGGACATCTTCCAGTTGTCCGTCTTCGCTGCTGAAACTCAGGTTGATGAAGGTTTCATCTTCTTGAACCCTAAAGTTTCCTGAAGCTTCTAGCGGAAGCTCTCCTACTTGTAGGCGCAATTCATCAATTTGATATTGCCCTTCTTCGGTATTCACGGCTATCTCCGTGTCATAAGTGAAAGGCCGATTATTGAGAAGGCTTTCGCCGTCGGATTCGAGGTATTTAATGAATAATTGGGCTTCACTATTTAATTTGTACTGAGTACTCCCAAAGTTTCCGGCAAATATGGCTTCTTCAACATCCATCGTCAGACGTTGCTTACTCTGTGCGTCACTGTAAAAAAGCTTCATGTTACTAACGACCGCTTTTTCCAGATTTATACTGGCAGACGCAGTGTTTTCTTCAGGAGCTGGTTCAGTTTCTTCCGTTTTGAAAATATCGTAATTGGCATTGCCGTCCCTATCTACAGCAATTCGTAAAATGCCATCGCTAAGAACTACCGACTTGAGTTGAATATCCGAACCGAGCAAGCTCCACAAGCCGGCACGAAAGGAAAGTTCATCTGCTACAAGAAGATCTTCCTGGTCTGTTCCTTTTAGGCTGACACCTCTTAGGTTTGCTCCAATATTAGGGAAGGTTCTTAGAAAAGAAAGCTCGAAACCCTCTACCTCTAGCTCGCTTTTGAGTTGTTGGTTCAATTCGCTAACGACCCGTTCTCCGATTTGATCGGAAAAGAGACTGGATATCACAAATACGACTCCGCAGAGGAGTAAAAAAAGAATGCTAAGGACAATTAGCAAGCGTTTGAAGAAGCGTTTCATAATGTTGAAGTGGATATACAGGTAAAAATACGGAAGTCGAAGAGAAAAATAATTTTATTTTTTTTCGAGAAGGTCTTGCACATAAAAAAAAGACCCCTTATATTTGCATTCGCTTAACGCAAAGGGCGATTAGCTCAGTTGGTTTAGAGCACCTCGTTTACACCGAGGGGGTCNNTCGGGAGTTCGAGTCTCTCATCGCCCACAAAATTAGGAATCTGCTTCAGCAGGTTCCTTTTTTTTTGCGCCGAAATTTTTCCTATCTTTGATAGCCTATGATATTTAGCAATACGATTAATAAATTTAGCGGAGACCCTGCCGCTACCGCTTTTTTTGAAGAACTTCTTGGGGGCTATTTCCATTTGGGTATTTATCGCCCTGAATCCTTGACTTTAACGGAGGCTTGTGAGCAAACGACCGCTAAAATGGTGCGTTTGATCCCTAAAATTGCGAAGAGCACTAAAATGTTGGTGATTGGCTCGCAGTTAGGAGCTACGGTAATGGCTTTGGAAACAGAATTCGGCTGCAAAATCGAATGTCTAGACCCAAATACTGACTACAATCGGTTGCTGGAAAAGAAGATCGCAGCGGAAGGAATGGAGAAAAAGGTAGGCGTTTCTGAAGGCGTTCTAAGTTCTTTCCCATTTGACCGCGAGAGCTTTGATATCGTTTGGGCCCAGGATACGATGCTTGGTGTTGAGAAAAAAGCTAAACTTTTTCGAGAAGTGCAACGTGTACTGACTCCTAAAGGTCGCTTTGTTTTCACGAGCCTCGTAAAAAAAGAAGGCGCCTCTGAGGATGCTTTAGCTACCGTTGCTGATTTATTGGAATTGGATGCTTTTCCAGAGGTTGCTAATTATCAAAAATTTGCTGATCGGGCTTTACTGCTTAAAGTCTATACGGCAATGCTGTCTCAATACTTGCCACAGCATTTAGCAGAATTAAGAGGTGCTATTACTGCACCGCTTCCAAGTGGCCTTAAAAAGCCTACTTCGGCATTCTTAAAGAGCTTAGAGCAAGAGCTATCTTCTTGGGAAAATGCAGTAAAGCAGGATGCACTTGATTGGGGCCTGTTGATTTTTCAAAAAATCAATGCTTAAGAAGAGTACGAAAATAAAAAGACAGAGGGCGGAGTGATCATTGATCGCTNNGCTTGTTTTAGTTCGTCCTTACGACGATTCCTCCGTAGCTCATTCTAGCCTTAATATTGCTGTTTCCTCCACTGCCCATGGTGCCACGCACTTCGTGAGAGTTGCCATCTTGGGCGTCATAGCTGGTTCTTACCCCTGAAGATGGTAAGCGAATATCGGCATAAGTCCCGGAAAGATCTAGAGAGCAATTAATACCAGGGTCTACGCTGATTTTAAAATCGGTGTATCGACCATTGAGGTTGATTTCGTCGAAACTCGCGTCGACCTTTCCTGTTTTTGCAGACCCATAAGCCATGTCAAGGTTCATTCGGCGGGATAGGCGCCCGACCTGAACACTGGTGTAGTGGGTTTCGCAAACAACTTCTTCTGCAAAGCCAATTTCAACATTATCGTACTTTCCGTTATTACGGAACTCACGAATTTCGCCAAGCTTAAAGTTGGAGTAGCGGGAATCACTGATAATGTCTCCGGCCTGGGCAACATCAATGTTGCCATAGCGAACATCGATACTAAGGTCACTGGCTTCCTCTATATCAAGATTACCATAAGCGAGGTCTACCTTTAGGTCACGAACACGGTTAAGTGAACCGTTGCCATAGGCAAGTGTGATGTCGCTGTCTTCTCCAAGGCCATCCAACTTGAAGTTGCCGTATTTTACTTGAAATTTACCTGAGCCAGCAATCGATGCTGCGTAAACATCACAATATTTGGCGGTTACATCAAGGCTGCCGGCTGCCGGCATGAATACTTCGTAGTTGATGGAGAATTCGTCATTGTTATCGCCCCATCCCCACCAGCTGGATTTTTTGTCTTGAATTTCTGTAATAGCAGAAACACTGTTGCTGTTGTTAGAAAAATTGATACTAATGCGTTCGAAGACCTCTTGGGCGTCTTCTTCGCTTTTGGCGTCGACCAAAATTTTTACAGAAACGCGGACATTACTCTGGTCCCATGTTTTAATATCGATTTTTCCGTGTCGGTTAGAGAGTTCTACAAGGCCATTTGATGCCATGTTGAACTGCTTGTTAATGGTTTTTGAAAACTCCCTTGTAGGGTTGGTCCCGGCCATCAGGCTACCGATGGTAAGCAGGGCTGCAAAAATAAGGCTGCCCGCCCGGAGTAGTTTAAATACTGGTTTCATTGCTGTTGTTGTCTGGTGTAGTAATACTGTTGTCAATATTTTCGATGCGCTCCAGAATGCGCTCCAGGATTTGAAGTTTGAGACGGTAACTTTCAATAAGTTGCTGTACGATCATTTCTTCGCGCCCGGAGGGTGCATTTGTTAAATCTTCCCGAAGTTCAGCCATCGCATTGTCTAGTTGCTGTAGGTCTGCGTCAATTTCAGGATCTTGTGTGTGGGTTGTTAAACGGGCGTAGTTCTCTTTGATGCGTTGATTGTAGTATTGCTCCATTTCTGCGAACTCGGGAGCAACGTCCTCAATCAGAGTTTGTGCGGTGGGTTGTTGTGTCTGTTGCGTAAGGAAAGCACCTCCAAAACCTCCTGCCGTGAGGAGGATTAGTACAGTAGCTGCTACCTGGTACCAGGGGCGACGATTACGCATAGCGTGCGAGGGAGCCTCCTCTTCGTTGAGGTCCTTCTCAATAGCAGCCCAGAGTTTAAGACTAGGACGTGCGTCGTCGAAAGCATCCCTGTTGTCAAGGATGAATTTTTCTAAATCGTTCTGTTGCATTTTTCACTCGCTTTACATCCGCTGATGTAGAAAATATTTCTAGACCAGACAGAGATAATCTTATTCAAACCAAACACCTCCAAGTATTGCGCAGAAAACAAAATCGCTTTTTATTTTCGTGCTGTTCCCAATTGATGTTAATCAATCTTTTGTGTTTGCAAAATTTCTTTTAATCTTTTCCGGGCACGACAGTACTGCGACTTAGAGGTCGCTTCGCTAATACCCAAAATGTTTGCTATTTCCTGATGATCGTATCCTTCAATCGCATAAAGGCTGAAAACGGTACGATAACCATCAGATAACTGGGTCATAGCCTGTTTGATTTGCTGAACTTTCAGCCCATCAGGAACAGGTGGCTCGGATGATTCATCAACAGGGTCAATTTTAGCATCCCATTCAGAAAACTGAAGCTTTCGCTTTTTATGAAAATTGATGCAATTGTTGACCACTATCCTTTTTATCCAGGCACCTATAGCGCTCTCAAAACGGAAAGTGTCAATTTTCTTGAAAATCTGAACAAAAGACACTTGTAGGATATCTTCAGCGTCGTGTTCATTTCCGAGCATCCGTAAGCACACGTTAAACATAGCACGGTTGTAGTGCTTGTATAGCTCAAACTGTGCCTGCCGGTTACCGTGCTGACATTCCTGGATAATTTCTCGATGCGTATTCACATAGTCCAAAGTGGCCTTATTGCTTTTCATGACCAATGTTGCCGTCGCTCTAAAGTTAAGAGCTTGTTGGGGAATTTCATTTGGTAAAAACTAATTCCCCTAAATTAAAGAAAGAAAAACTTGATGCTTTCTGGTTTTCAATAAGCTCTAAAAATTGCCGGGGAACAAATGCCCCCGGCCTTTTTTAAATTACAGAGGGGTGATTCTGTTTTACTTACATGGGTAATGACAGAGGTCTTATGCGAAGGTTGCACCAGTAGCTTAAAATGTTAAAAAAAATTAAGAGGCAATAATAATTTTAGCTTGCCAGCTACTAACGTTGATCCACAAATAAATTATTCGTTCTCTCTCAGAATGTTGTATTTTACGAAAGGATTGCACAAAACACTGGTATGCACAAGCATAAATATGCTATTTTTTTTGGGACGCTGTTGTTACTACTGGTCAGCTGCCAGAAGACTGATTTTTCGCTGGCTGTACCTAGTAGTATCCCGCCAGTGGCGTTGCTGGAGCAGGATCAGACGAATTACAAGCTACGAACATTCACTCAGGTCTTAGCCGATAGCACGGGGAAGTATACGTTGGACGATGTATTGCAGCCCGCCCGACAAAGTGAATTCTTGCTTTATGAGGACTATCCTCTTCCCATGCAGAATTACCAGTACTACTGGGGAAAAATTCAGGTGGAAAACCGTCTGTCAGAAGCGGATCAATATGCTGAATGGGTTTTTTCTTTTTCCGATACCTGGTCTGTTCTGGATGTTTACCTCCCCACCAATGACGGTTCTTGGGAACGACAACCTAGTGGTGCTTTTACGCCTTACTCACAAAAAGAATTTGTGCCTACAACAAGAGGCAATTTGGTCAAAATAATCTTACCGCCCGGAGAGATCGTGACCGTGTATTTTCGCGGTATCAGTAAACAGGAAGAAATTATCCCTTCTTTTTATCTCTTTGCTCAACCGCTTGATGATTTTTATGATAAACTGGTGGTCGACAAAACGGGCAACTCGATTTTTATTGGGTTTTTATTGATGATGCTGTTTTATAACCTGATTGTCTATTTCTTTGACCGCGACCGCAGTTTTATCTTCTATTCTGGTTATATCCTGGCGGTGGTGTTATACGTCAGTTTCTCGTCCAGTGACCTAACCGATTGGTTGGAAAATGTCTTATTTACCGAGTATCCGGCGTATTACAGTTTATTCAAGCTGGTCTTGTTTTTGGGGTTGATGTGTTATCTCGCGTTTATACGTACTTTTTTGGATTTGGAGCAGTTATTACCCCGGTGGGATCGTTATTTTAAAGGCCTTGTTTATTTAGGAGCTCCGCTAATAGTACTGTCTGTGGTGCTATCTTTTTATTCTAATTTTAGCTATAAAGTGGAAGATAAGGTGAGTATGTTCTACATCGCCTTAGTGACACTTTCTTGTTTGTTATTTCTTTTTCCTTTGTACAAAACCAGGGATACAAAAGGCCGGTTTGTGGTGGTGGGAATTGCGATCATCACCTTAGGTTTCTTCCTGACGCTGCTCTCGCGATTGCTGCCCACACCTTATTCTATTTTCTATTTACAAATAGGAGCAATTATTGAGGTGATCGTCTTTTCATTGGGTTTAGCTTATCGTCAACGACAGCAGGTTCAAGCGGGGGAGCAAGCCAATTTTGCGCTCAAGGAGAGCCAACTCATCCAGGAGAAAAAGCAACTGGAGGCTGATCGCCTGAAAGAACTCAACGAGTTCAAAGCCCGCTTTTATACGAATATTACTCACGAATTTCGCACTCCGCTAACGGTAATCATGGGGATGAGTGAGAATATCCAAGGCCATCCAAAAGAAAAAACACTGATCAAGCGTAATAGTGCTAATCTCTTGCGGCTCATCAATCAATTGTTGGACTTATCGAAACTAGAGTCCGGTAGCCTGACATTGAACCCGGTACATCAGGATATCATTGTATATCTGCAATATTTGACCGAATCTTTTTATTCCAACGCTGCTCAGAAAAAAATTCGTCTGGTTTTTCATTCAGAAGAAAACGAGGCAAGGATGGATTACGACGAGGGGATCATCCAGCAAATCGTTTATAACCTACTTTCCAATGCGTTGAAGTTTACGCCTGAAGGCGGTAGGATCATCTTCCACGCTAGTAAAATCGAGCATAAAGGGCAGCCTTTGCTTAAATTGAAAGTCAAGGATACGGGGCTGGGGATTTCTCCCGAAAATATCGACCATGTTTTCGACCGTTTCTATCAAGTGAATCATGCTGACAACCGGGAAGCGGAAGGAACGGGTATTGGCCTGGCCTTGACCAAAGAGTTGGTGGAGTTGCTGAACGGCTGGATAACCGTAGAGAGTGAGCAAGGTGTTGGTACCGAATTTGTCCTTTATCTGCCCATTGAAGCTAAAATAGCAGCTACACCAACGCGCGCGCCTAAAGCAGCTTCTCTGCTACCGGGAGAGGAGACCCTGGATTTAGCTATTTCAGTTGAGCTGCCAGACGAAACACCAGGAGCCGGTACTTCGGAACTTCCTGAGTTGTTGATCATCGAAGACAATAAGGATATCATTACCTACATTAAAACCATTTTGGGAGGGCAGTATATTTTCCATACAGCCAAGAATGGAGTATTGGGCATCGAACAAGCACGTGAAATTATTCCAGACATCATTATCAGCGATGTGATGATGCCCGAAAAAAATGGTTATGAGGTGTGCGAAACATTAAAAAAGGACGAACGCACCAGTCACATCCCAATCATTTTGCTGACCGCAAAATCTACCCAACAAGACAAAGTGCAGGGCCTATCCTTCGGCGCGGATGCCTACTTGACTAAACCTTTCGACAAAGAAGAACTGATTATCCGGCTGAAAACTTTAGTAGCAGTACGCCAACAGTTGCAACGACGCTATGGCGAGAGTGCCGCAAGTATAGCTGCCAATGCTGCAGCTCCTTCCATAGAAGACACCTTTCTGCAAAAGTTGCATGAGCACATTCATGCTCAGCTTAATAATTCTGAGTTTGGAGTGCCCCAATTGGCAGCTGCCAGCCATCTCAGCCAAATGCAACTCTACCGCAAACTCAAAGCGCTGACGGGCAAGACACCTTCTCAATTTATCCGTTCTTATCGCCTGAATCAAGGTCTTGAATTGCTAAAAGAAGGCCAGTTAACCGTTTCCGAAGTGGCTTACGAGGTAGGTTTTTCCGACCCCAGCTACTTTTCCAGAACCTTTCAGAAGGAGTTCAGGAAAAATCCTAGTGGTTTTTTAAATACTTGATAGTCATTTGTTTAGCACTTATTTTGCGAACTCTTGTAAGATAAGTCCATCTCTTTTTTTCCTTCTCGTAAGATAAGTCCCTGCTTTTGTAAGATAGGTGAAAGGCATCTCACTGTCTGGCCTACACCTTTGTAGTGTCAGGAAGGAATACGATTTCTTCCATATTACTCAACACGATTTTACTAAAGCCTCACCTATGAAATCTTTAAAAAATATTCTAATGAAAAAGGGCTCATTTTTCCTGCTGCTGCTATGCACCACCTTCTACACCCATCTACAAGCTCAATCAATGGCGGATGAAGCTGCGATGGCGACCGTTGCCTACGATTTTATGCGGGCCTACAACCAGCAAGATGCTACCGCCCTGCAAAAGCTCTACACCGAATTTGCGACCCGGATTGATCAGGAGGGAGAAAAGCTGGTGGGGGCCAACCAAATTGCTGCTTTCTTTGCCGAACAATTCAAGCAGAACGACGCTACCGTATTCGTCCGGCATTCACAAATTAGTTGGTCTGATCGGGAACACGCCTTTGTAGCCAGTGGTACTTACGAGGTTTTCGGCAACCTTAAATCAGATGGTAGTGCCATCCATTTCACTGGTAGATATTACAATTCTATGATTGAAGATAAAGGCCGCTGGCTGATCGCCAAATCTGTGCACCTGCCACTGGAGACCGAGGAAACGGGCCAAACCGAAATGGAAGGAAATATAGAATACTACGAAGCCCTTTGGGACAGAATTGTGAACGGCGGCCAAATAGACGAGATCAATGCCGACAACTTTGATGAGAACATTGTGATGATAGCCAGCCCGGAGAATGTGGTGGGTGTTGCCGCTTTCAAAGCATACTACAGCAACTTTGTAACGGGCTTCTCTGAAGTCAGATTTAAGGTTGTAGATGCCTTTGGAGAGGGCGATAAAATCGTCAAGCACTGGACTTTTAAAGGTAGGCATACGGGGGATTTCTTCGGTATTCCTGCCACAGGCAGAATGGTTGATTTGGAAGGCACCACGCTGGCCATCATGAAAGACGGGAAGATTACTCAGGAGCAGGACTTTTTCGATAATATGGCTTTCATGCAGCAGCTGGGTATCCTGTCTGACCCCGGCAATGTAGCTGTTGTCGAGGGCTTGTATAACTCATTCGCAAGTGGAGATATACCGGGGGTACTCGGAGTACTGGATGCTCAGGTAGTATGGAACGAGGCGGAGGGCAATGCCTTAGCAGTGGGTAACCCCTACGTAGGCCCCGATGCCGTTCTGAACGGTGTTTTTGCAAAGATTGGTGCGGAACACGAGTACTTCAACCTCAAAGATATCCAGCTGCACGAAATGGTCGGCAATCAGGTACTCGCTACCCTCCGCTATGATGCCAAACGCAAAAGCAACGGAGCGCTCATCGACGCTCAGGTGGCTCACCTGTGGACACTCCAGAATGGCAAGGTTACGGCTTTTCAGCAATACGTCGATACCAAGCAGTTGGCAGATGCCGCCAGTAAATAGTTGCTCTCCTGAAATGAACAAACACCAAGTCATGAGCGACAACCATTGGCATTAAAGACCAAAAAATTTTATAAACAACCATATAAATATCATAATAATGAACAACCTAGATTATCCCGCCAACTTACTGAATTATACGACCATACATGGGGTAAAACCGGAGACAATCTCGGCTATAAAAGAGCTGGAAATCTTTTCCCAGGGCTATGTATCTGCTTTCAATGAGCAAGATGCTGCTAGTCTGAGAAAAATGTACAATGAATACGCTGTCCGGATAGATAGAGACGGCAAGGAAATGGTTGGAGGTAACCAGATTGTCTCCCACCTGATGGATCCAGGGCAGCCCAAGAATGTCAACTTACGGTTGCGGCCAACAATGGTCATTAGGGTGCAGGGCCAGAGTGGCTATGTCGTTCGTGGGACTTACGAGATTGTCGGAAAGACAATTGTTTATGACATAGATATTCACACCATAGGCACCTACACCAATACCATGGTAAAGTACGATGGCCGCTGGCAAATTGCTAAATCCGTACTCGCCCCTCTCGTCAAAACGCTTGTCCATCATGAGGTAGAAGACTTTTACAAATGGAAGTCGGGCTTCGAAGCCGGGGAAGCTTCCCGGATAGAAGCTGGTGAAATCAGCTCCGAAATCGGTACCCTGCGCGATGATCCTAATATGGTGTACATCCTTAGTGAATGGTCCTCCCTTGAGAATTTTCAGGCCCTGATGGCTAACCCGGAAATGGGGAAAGCCATGCAGCAAGCTGGTGTGACCGGAAAGCCGACGGTTCTGATCCTAGATCGTCAATAATCTTTAACTATTAAAAACCTATTATTATGAAACTCCTATTATCATCAATGCTTCTTTTTCTGGGCCTTACTACTACACTAGTTGCCCAACAAGTTCGCTTTTCTCAGTCTCATCCCTCTGCTGCCTCGAGGGCAGAATTGCACCAGGCTTATATGGAAGGCAATATAGATGCCGCCTTGGAAGAACGATTAACGCTGACCGAAACTGGATATATCGCTCCGATTGAGTTGAATTCCAAGCTGATAGAAACTAGTTCTGACTTTTATCCCGATTTCAACAGCATGGGTTACTACTACCTGGAAAACCAGCAGTTGGAAGAAGCCAAGCAGGCTTTTTCAATCTACCTGACGATGGCCGCCCAAGATCCCTACGCTTACTACAGTATGGGCGAGTACTATCTGGTGACCAAAGAGTATGACAAAGCTGCTCAATACTTTGATCAAGCTACCGCATTGGGCATGGAGCGGGCACAAGAGCGCGCCGCCGCCGCTCGTGATGAACAGCTTAATAGTATCGTAGAAGAACAAAAATCAGGCTGGGAGTAGGTGTGCTGCCCTTCTTAGTCAACCTAGAACCCCTATTAAATTATAAAAGTCATGAACATCGCTCAGCTACCCGGTTGAAGTAACCAAAAACTGGACGATCAATACTTTTCTGGAAGGCACCGTGATCGACCTGAACAACACCTACTACAGCTGCCGCTTGCAGAACAGTATTGCCCAACCAGTGTTATTACTGGTTATTATACCGAACTGGAAACCGTGCGTAGCATGGTGATAGAAGAGCCTGCCCAACCGCTTTATAAGCATTCCGATTTGAGTTACATGCCAGCGGAGCTGGACGAGGAAAAATGGCCGACCCCTACTATGAGGTTATCACCTATCGGGTTTCTGCCGACCTCCAGGCCATCGGCGTTGTGCCATATTCTTTTTTGAAGACTCGGGAAAAATAACTGGGGTCATTGAATCCACAGTCATAGGAAATAGCGGTTATACTCAGATCTGATGTAAGGAGTAGTTTCCTTGCCTTTTTTAAGCGCAGAAAGCGAATGAAATGATTGGGAGAAACGCCTGTTAGCGCATCTAGTTTTCTTCTTAGTTGGGAGTGGCTGAGGTGCAGTTCTCTGGCCAGCTGTTCTACGGTAAAGTCCAAGTCTCCGATGTGTTCTTCAACGATGGCTATTACCTTGTTTACAAAGGGGGCATTTGGAGTGTTTTCAACGGAAGCACTTTCAATAGATGTTTCTGGGGGTGCCAAACCTGCTTGTTGTTGGTGATGCCGGCGTAGTTTATTTCTAAGATCCAGAAGATTATTGATGAGCAAGAGTAGCTCTTGCTTATCAAATGGTTTGGGCAGGTAAGCGCTGGCACCTAATTCAAGGCCTTCTATTTTACTGCTAAAATCTGTTTTGGCCGTAAGGAGAATTACGGGAATGTGATCCGTAAGCTGATTTGCTTTAAGGCGACGACAAAGCTCAAAACCGTCCATAACTGGCATCATTACGTCGCTGATGATGAGGTCAGGGATCATTTCCATAGCGACTTCGAGGCCTTCTTGCCCATTTTCGGCAACTGCGAGCTTGTGGTCTGGCAAGCAAGAGGCCACGTAGGCCACCACATCAATATTGTCTTCTACCAGTAAGATTTGAGCGGGCTTTGGGGACTGCCGTGGCGTGGCGGGCGTAATGGTTAATGCTGCAACACGGGACTCGGTTGGTTGAGTAGTCCCCACAGCCTTTGCTACCCCCTTATTCGCTGGTGTAGAAAGTCGTTCTTTGCTACTCTCCTCTGATGGCTGGTCGTAGGGAAACTCCAGGATAAATTCTGCACCCCGATTAGAGCCTATTGGCGGACTTTGCACGGTGATTTTTCCTTTCATTAACGTAACCAGCTCTTTCACCAACGCCAACCCGATGCCTGTGCCCTCGTATGCGCGGGTGATGGTATTGTCCACTTGATAAAAACGTTCAAAGACCTGATCTAATTCCTCCTGAGGGATGCCCCGCCCCGTATCCTTGATCCTGATGGTGACCACGGCTTCTTCCTTTCTGATGCTAAAATAAATGTGTCCGCCTTCCGGCGTAAACTTAAACGCATTAGAGATTAAGTTAGAGATCACCTGCTGCAATTTATCCGCATCGAAGTCCATCATTAATATATCTACTTCGGGTAGAAAATGCAGTTGAATATCTTTATTATCTGCTAATGAGAGGAAGGATTCGATAAGGTTTCGTAAAAAAGTGATGACGTCCCCTTGTACTAATTCGAGGGTCATCTTTCCGTTCTCCAACTTGGATAAGTTGAGCATTTTGTTGACCAATCCCAAGAGGTTTTGACCATTACGAATAATGAGATCCAGCCCGTTTTCTCTTTTTGAGGGTGCCTGCTCTTTGATCTGTTGGGCCATGCCCAGGATGATCGTCAGTGGGGTACGGAACTCGTGTGTCATGTTAGTATAAAGCTGGGTCTTGAGCGCATCTAAATCTTTCATCCGCTCAGCCTCTTTTTTTTCGTAAGTAAGCTGTTGGTGCAAGCGGGCACGATTAATAGAAAACTGAAAATACTTCCAGATAATCGTTCCTAAGATTAACAAATAGGAGGCATAGGCCCACCAGGTTTTCCACCAGGGCGGTAAGACGATAATGGATAAGGTGGCTGTTTTGTCACTCCAGATCCCGCGACTATTGGTGCCCTGAACCCGGAAAGTGTAACTACCGGGCGAAAGATTAAGAAAGGTGGCCGAACGGTGAGTAGAAGACTCTACCCAGCTATCATCTACACCGACCAGTTGATAGCGATAGCGATTGAGGGCTGGAGTATTAAAGTCGAGGGCAGCGAATTCAATAGTTAGGATGTTTTGTAAATGGGTAAGCGTAATTTTTTGCGTGGTTTCCGGCGTGTTTTTTATGATCTCCACCTTATCCTTGGGACTGATAGGGTTATTGTTGATCAGAATATCGGTAATGTAAACTGGTGGGTTAAAATCACCAGCTACGACCTCGCTAGGATTGAAAATAGTGATTCCATTGACCCCTCCAAATGCCAAGTCACCATTCGCGAGACGTGCATAGGCACCGATGTTGAACTCGAGCGCTTGTAAACCATCAGTAGTGGAGAAATTGCGAAAAACATAGGTGGATGCTTCGGGGGAAAGGTGCTTATTTCCTGCTAACTCATCACCTTTAGGTGAGGCAGTGTCGAAACTCAGGCAAAAAATACCATTGTTGGTACTTCCCCACAAATTACCCTCATCATCAGACAGGAGGCCATAGATCACATTGTTTGGTAAGCCATCTTCTTGAGATAAGCGTAAAAAGGTGCCGGATTTTTTATCTAAACGATTAAGCCCTCCCCCTTTGGTTGCTACCCAAAGGTAACGATCGGGCTGGTGGGGATCGGCTAAAAAACAGGTGACGTGATTGTAGCTTAGAGAGCTTTTATCTCCGGGAAGGTTAGCGTACCTGGTTACCTGGAGGTCGCCTCCAGACGGTAAAGAACGGACACATTTCGTAATTCCCTGTTTGGTGCCCACCCATAGAACTCCCTGGGCATCCTCGTAAAGTGCACTAGAGCTTTCTTGCGAGAAAATCTTTTTGTCCATGACTCTAGGGCCGTGATTTTTGCCATCCGTTAGCTGATAAGATTCGATCTTTTTCGTTTGAGGATCAATACTCGTGAGTACTCCATTGTAGCCAGCCATCCAGATCATGCCATCCTGGCCTTCTATCATCGGCTGGGTGTCATAGTGGTGCCAGTCCAATTCATAAATATGCGTAGCTCCGGTGCCGGGGTCGTAGCTTTTTATGCTAAAATCATCCAGCTCAGGGGAGGGTTGTCGGAGCCAGTAGTGCCCTGATTTGGTAAGAATTAAAAAGTCAACAAAAAGAGATTCATTCTCTGGCTGGAAGGGATTACCTCCTAGTTTCGTACCATTTTCCTGATACCACGCAGCATCATAGCTCAATGCGTAGATGTCGTCATCGAGCATTTGGGTGATTTGGCGAATCGAAATTCCCGACAGGTAATGCTTAAAAAGCATCCGGTTCGGATTAATCTTGTACAAGCCATGACCGTTGGTGCCTAACCAAATGAGACCGGACTGATCGATGATCATTGACCGTATGGGGTAATCGTCGTTAGAAGGAGTATTGAGTTTCCATTGGTAAAGGATACGCTCGGTCGCTTGTTCTGCAGATTCCTCAGCTTGCCAATCTGTAAGTTGCAGGAGGAATAAAGTGTCGGGTGTCACGAGCCACATGTTTGCTTGGTCGTCCATTGTGATAGTTACGGCCTTCCTAAAGGGAATGGGAAAGCGATGGGCATTCGTTCCATCCCAATGAAACAATGGCTGACGAAATCCACAAGACCATAATGAGCCATCCGGTGGAGAAAAGACCGTGCCAATAGAGTACCCTGAAAAGGCTGGCGTTAAAGTGGCTGTTTGTACATTTAATTGAAAAAGGGCATTCTCTCCACCCACCCAGACGCGTCCTTTGGCATCCCGTGCGATGCCTTTAAGTTCGGTATGCAACCCACGTTGTTCTTCATCGGAAGTAGGCATGGATAAACGTACGACCGAAGGGGCTTTCTCAGAGCGAAAGAATTCTTCGTTTAACCGGAGAATGTTGATCTCGCTTTCTTCTATTCCCAGAACAAAATAGCCCAATGTGTCCTCAATAATGGTAGAGACGAAATTAGCCGATAAGCTTTGGGGGTCTTCCGGGGCGTGCTTGATGTGATGGAAGCGTCCACTTGCCTTATCATAAATGCTGAGTCCGGCGTTGTCTACTGCCGCCCAAATTCTACCCGCAGCATCTTCGAATAACGAGGTCACGGTATTCCCTGCAATAGATGAAGGGTCGTCGGGGTCATTCGTAAAAACTTTGAATTGATAGCCATCGTAGCGGTTCAACCCATCCTTGGTCGCCAACCAAAGGAAACCTTCTCTATCCTGGAGAATATCGAAGATCAGCCCCTGAGAAAGACCTTGCTCGGTAGAGATGTGCTCTACAAATAAATCTTTTTGCGCCATTGACGCTAAAGGAAAAAGGAGCAACAGACCAAATATAACCGCCCATGTTGTGGTAGATGCCTTCATGATAGAAGAAAGGTATCACTATTTATTTCTAAAAATAAGCCCCGTGTACAAAAAGCACTACCTGTGCAGGAAATGTCCTAACGTTTATAAAATATGTCCTGGGCGCTCGAAGCGCAGGGAACCGATGGTGCAAGAGTTTATGGTGTTTCATTGACGTAAGGATTGATCCAAAGCGATCTAAGTAAACCGATAAAAATCAGTGTTTTGGCACTTATATTACAAGGGTATGTAAAATAAGTCCTAGTCGTTTATTCCTTTTTGTAAAATAAGTCCGGGCTTTTGAAAAATAAGTGAAAGGCTTTTTCCTCGCTTACGCTGACCTTTGGGAGGTTGGAAATATTCCAGGTTTGACCACTCAACATTCACCTATGAGGAATTATTTTTTCTGCACAGTGCTATGCTGTGCTTTCTCTTTCATTGGTCTACAGGCCCAAACGGCATCGGATGAATTCGGGATACAGGTCTTTACCCGAAATTTCATGGCAGCTTATAATAAGCAAGACCTAGCCGAACTTCAAAAAATGTATACGGATGCTGCGACCTACGTAGCTACCGACGGTGAAGAATTCTATGGTCCTGAGCAAATCGCTGCCGCTTTTGGCGAGCAATTCAAAGCCAATAATGTCACACTGCTACTCCGGCAAACCCAGATCGTCTGGTCGGATATTGAAGAGGCCTTAATTGCTATGGGCACCTATGAAATTTATGGCAGAACGAATGTCTATGACATCAACATCTACTCCACCGGAGTTTATGCCCATACGATGGTGGAATACAATGGCGAATGGAAAATTGCCAGGTCGGCGTTTAGTCCACTCGTCAAAGTGCTTGTGCATCATCAGGTAGCCGATTTTGCTACCTGGAAGTCTGACTTTGCTGCCGGAGCGTCCAGGCGTTCCGCTGCCGGAGAAATCGACGTTGAATTCGGCACGCTATACGATGACCCTAAAACGGTGTACGTCCTCAGTGAATGGATTTCCTTGGAAGCCTTCCAAGCCTATTTCACCGATCCCGAAACAGAAAAAGTCATGCGAGCGGCCGGGGTAACCGGAAACCCTACGGTCTTGATACTGGATACTAACAAACACTAATCTTAAAAAATTCATCCAAATGATATTACTATCCACCACAAAAAAAGCTGGCAGCCTCTTTGGCCGCATTGCACTGTTATGGGCAGTTCTACTGCTATTTCCTTTCTTCGGTACCACGCAAACCTGGACGCCCCAGGCCTCGGGGTCCACACAATACCTCCCTTCCAGTTGGGGTATTGATGCCAACAATGTGTGGATTGCGGGCTGGGGGGGGACTATCCTAAAATGGGATGGCAGTAGTTGGACGGGCCAAAACTCAGGTACCACTGCATTGCTCTGGGATGTCTGGGGCATTGATGCCAACAACGTCTGGGCAGTGGGGTCCAACGGTACCATCCTGAAGTGGGATGGCAGCAGCTGGACGACCCAAGTATCAGGTACTACAGAGTCCCTTTTGGATATCTGGGGCAGCGACGCCAACAACATCTGGGCTGTGGGCGGCAACGGCACCATCTTGAAATGGAATGGGAGCAGCTGGACGCCCCAGGCTTCTGGCACCACGCAGAATTTTAATTCTATATGGGGAGCTGACGCCAATAACATTTGGGCGGGGGGCGCGTTCGGCACTATCGCCAAATGGGATGGCAGCACCTGGGCAACACAGACACAACCACTGGGCGCTGGGGGAGCATTTTATGATATTTGGGGCAGCGACGCCAGCAATGTCTGGGCTGCGACCGGTGCGGCCATCCTGAAATGGGATGGCAACGCTTGGACGGTGCAGCCAACCCCTCCCAATCAATTCTTCCGTGGCGTTTGGGGAATTGACCCCTACAACGTTTGGGCAGTGGGTGAAAATGGTAATGTCCATAAATGGGACGGAATCACCTGGACGCCGCAAACCTCGGGAACGACGCAAATCCTGGTGAGCATATGGGGTAGCAATGCCGATAACGTCTGGGTAACGGGCGCAAATGGCACGATCCTGTATTCCAATGATCAGTCGATAGCCGCCCCACCTTGTAGCAGTATCCTCTACGTAAACGACGACGCGACGGGTAATAATGATGGCTCCTCCTGGACCGACGCCTTCACGGATTTGCAGGATGCACTGACAAGTACTTGTCCGGGTATTAACCAAATTTGGGTGGCGGAAGGCACCTACGTACCCGGCACCAACCAAGCGGATCAGTTTGAGATGAAAGACGGCGTCGACATCTACGGCGGCTTCCCGGGGTCACCAGGGCAAGAAGGAGACTTTGGCGTAAGGGACTGGGTGACCAATGTGTCCACCTTAAGTGGTGAAATCGGCACGGCGGGATTGGGTGATAATTGCACCAACGTCATCATTGGTGCAACAGCAGTATTAGATGGATTTACCATCAGGGACGCCAATGCTGATGGCATGTCTGTATATTTTGTCTCACCAACAATCGCTAATTGTGTTTTTACCGAAAATGGCAGCGACGGAATAGATGGTGGTGCGGGCATGGAAGTAACGAATTGTGCATTCACCAATAATGTTGAAAATGGCTTGAACACCTATGGAGACGAATCCATTTATACCAACTGTACGTTCTTCGGAAACGGAAATGTTGGAACAGCGTTCTCTTCCGGTTCTAATCCAACGTTGGTCAATTGCACTTATTCTGGAAACAATGCTGGTGGTTTGAGCGGATTTATCGGTGTCTATCCAATCGTAAAAAATTGCATCTTCTGGGGTGATGGGGGAAGTGAATTTTTAATCATTGGCGGCAGTGCCGACATTACTAATTCCATCGTGCAAGGGGGGTGTCCTACTGGCTCACTCGCTTATACCTGTACCAATGTGCTGGATGTTGATCCCCTCTTCGTTGACCAGGCAAATGGTGACCTTCAGCTCCAGGAATGCTCCCCCGCTATTGACGCTGGTGATGACAGTGCCAATACAACCTCTACCGATCTCGACGGCAACGACCGTACCTTCGAAGCTATTCCAGGTGCACCAACCATCGATGTGGGGGCTTACGAATACCAGGCGACACTTACGATCACCACTTACTACACAGACACCGATGGCGACGACTACGGCACTGGCACCGGACAAGATTTCTGCGAAGACCCCGGCCCCGGCTGGGCACTGCAAGCCGGTGATTGTGACGACAATGATCCTGATATCAACCCCGACGCCCCGGAAGTCTGCGACGGCGTAGACAATAACTGTATTGATGGGATTGACGAAAACGACATTTGTTGCCCTAGCGGTAATATCCTTTACGTGAACGATGATGCTTCTGGAAACAATGATGGCTCCTCCTGGGCGGATGCCTTTACCGATTTGCAGGATGCGCTAGCACTTACCTGCCCTGGCATCACCGAAATTTGGGTAGCGGAAGGTACTTACTACCCCGGGACCGCCCGCACCGATGCCTTTGTGATGAAAAACAACCTCGCTATCTACGGTGGTTTTCCAAATTTAGGAAACCCTGGATTGGGTGATCGTAATCCTAATCCTGCTGCAAACGGTACTCTACTCAGTGGAAACATTGGAAATGGCAGTAGCAATTTCGATAATAGTTACCATGTAGTAAATAATATTGGATTAAACGCTACGGCCCGTTTGGATGGCTTTACCATCTCGGAAGGAAACGCTAATGATAGTGGTTCCGGCATCAACACTAGGGGGGGAGGAATGCTTAATCAGGCTTCTTCTCCGACCATTACTAATTGTGCTTTTACAAACAATCTTGCGAGCTACGGCGGAGGAATGTTTAATGATAACGGCTCCTCTCCGGTGATTAACTATTGCTTTATTATGGGAAATACCGCTGCCTTTGGTGGCGGAATGAACAATTCTGCTGGTGCGAACCCCTCCGTTACCAACTGTACCTTCTCCGGCAATCAAGCTGGAATTGGTGGTGCTGTTTACAATAGCTTTAGCAGTAATGCCACGATCAGCAGTTGTCGTTTTATCACGAATACGGCAAATGAAGGAGGTGGAGTGTTTAGCAATGGTAGTTTATCGATCAGCAATTGTCTCTTTTTCGGAAACTCGGCGACTGGTGATGGTGGTGGAATGAGCCTCCTCAACAATACTACAGCTGTAATCAATTGCACTTTCTCAGGGAATTCTGCTAGTCAGGGTGGTGGCGTTTTTAATGAAAACGGCAACCCTAGTTTTACCAACTGTATTGTATGGTCTAACACGGGAGGAAGTATTATCAATAGCGGAACGAGCCCAGCAGTCACCCGATCTATCGTACAAGGCGGTTATGCTGCTTGTATCGATTGCCCGAATGGCAATGGTGACATCGACCCGCTCTTTGTCAGTGGTGCCGATTTTTACTTGCAAGAATGTTCACCGGCTATTGATGCCGGAACGGCTGCGGGGGCTCCCAATGACGATTTATACGGCAACTCCCGCCCCGTAGATGCTGCTCCTGGCCAGCCAGGCAATTTCGATATAGGTGCCTACGAATTCCAAGGTGCTACACCTGATCCTACAGCAGTTTGTGCCAGCAACTTGACCGTACAGCTCGACGCGAACCTCACCGCTACCGTCACAGTAGCACAAATAGTGGATTCTAGCGACGGCTGTGGCCCGCTCTCTTTCCTGATCGACGGTGAAAGCAGTCTCTCTTTTGACTGCGATGACGTAGGTCCGCAAACGGTGACGCTAGAAGTGACCGACCAGTTTATGAATACAGAGACTGTTACTTGTAGCTTCACGGTAGCGGATGATAACAATGTTTGTTGTACAGCATCCAGTATTACCAGCACCATGTTTAGCCCTGCTAGCATTTGCCCCGGTGATGAGGTAACACTGAGTGTCGTTGGTGACTTGGGGGATGGTACCACTTGGGTATGGTACGAAGGGGAATGTCCACTTGGGGCTCCTTCTCCACCTACAATCGTAGGCACAGGAGTAAGTGTCATGGTAACCCCATCGTTTTCTACCACCTATTTTGTCCGCGCTGAGGGTGGTTGTTTGGTCGACGAAGCCTGCACACAGGTAATAGTTGTTGTTGACGCCGTAGCACCTTCGGCTGTCTGCCAAAATATTGAAGTGTTCCTGGACACCAATGGCGATGCCAGTATTGTTGCTGCCGACGTAGACGGCGGCTCTGATGACAATTGTGGTGTAGCTTCCATGACGGTTGAGCCTAATACCTTCGATTGCGACGATACAGCCAACAACCCCAACGAGGTTACCCTGACCGTTTTTGACGGTGTGGGCAATTGGGCTTCCTGCATGGCCCAGGTCACTGTGCGCGACACGATTAGCCCGGTGCTCGTCTGCCAGGATATAACGTTCAACTTGGATACAAGCGGTCGCTATATGTTATTCCTTGGTGTGATTGAAAATATTATTATTCAAAGTAGGACAGATAATTGTGACGTGATTACCGGACAAGGAGGAATAGGCATACAGCCGGTAAAGTTTGAGTTTACCTGCGATGATCTCGGGGATAATGCATACACGATCATTTCAAACGACGTCAACGGTAACCAGGGAACCTGTGATATTACGATTACCATCGAAGACCCGTTGATGGCTTGTAATCGGCCCCCTGTCGCTGTTTGCCAACCCGTAACCGTTAACGCCGACGCCAACTGCCAGGCCGAGGTCGTCGCCATGGAATTCGATGACGGTTCTACCGATCCAGATATGGATATACTGACTTTTACCGCCAGCCCGGAGGGCCCTTATGGGCTGGGTCCCACCAACGTCACCCTAACGGTAAGCGACGGAATACTTTCGAGCCAGTGTATGACTACGGTGACGGTAATTGATGCCACACCACCTAGCGTTGATTGTCCGGCGGACGCCACCGTGGAGTGTGATGAATCTACATTGCCCTCAGCCACCGGCGTGGCTACTGGTATCGACAACTGTGGGATGACCACTATTTCCTGGGTTGATAATTTTGCTACAGCTTGTGGCAATACGGGGGTACTTACCCGAATCTGGACAGCTACGGATGAAGCAGGCAACCCATCGAATTGCACGCAGATCATCACGATCGTAGATACGACGCCACCGAACATCACCTGCCCGGCAGACGCTACGGTAGAGTGTGGTGATGCTACTGATCCATCAGCTACGGGCATGGCCACTGGTTCGGACATATGCGGCACGGTAGCGATCACCTTCAGCGACAGTTCCGTACCTGGTTGTGGCAACACCGAAACGATCA
>NZ_JBOEFX010000101.1:33472-44052 GCF_050633125.1 Lewinella sp. | reverse complement strand
TCAAACTTCCGATTTCCCACTTTGGGTGCGGTAATTTATGGGCGACTATGCCTATCTTGTGAGCAATCAAGGTAGGAGAAGATGACGAACAACAAAATGCTTGTAGAAGAACGAAGCCGCGACATTGGCAACTTTTTGGTGGGGCGGCTGCTTCCTTTTCGGCGCAAGCGCCAAGTAGGGCCATTTACCTTTATTGACCACATGGGGCCTTCTGTGATTGGGCCAGGAAACTACATAGATGTAGACCAACATCCGCATATCGGGTTGTCGACACTGACCTACCTGCTCGAAGGCGAAATGGAGCATAGAGACAGTACCGGAGCGGAGCAATTGATCACCCCTGGGTCTGTGAACTTTATGACTTCAGGCTATGGCGTGACCCATACAGAACGTACGCCACAACACCAACGAGACGGTGGCTCCTACCCTGTTCATGGTTACCAAGTGTGGGTGGCACTGCCCAAAGAAAAAGAGGAGATGGCTCCCAGTTTTGTGCATATCCCCAAGGCTGATCTGCCGCAATGGGAAGACAAGGGTATGAAGCTGACGCTGGTGGCGGGGGAAGGTTTTGGGCGAAAATCTCCACTGCCCGTCCACTCTCCTTTATTTATGATGGATATCAAAACTGATAAGTCTAACCATCTGGATATCAAAGGACAGCTAAAGGGAGAGATTGCGATTGTGGTTGTAAAAGGAGAGGTCATCAGCGACGATCAAAAGATTGGTCAAGGACAAATGCTGATTGCGAAAACAGAAGACGAATGTTGCCTGGACTTGGCTGCCGATACTCACTTATTGTTATTTGGTGGACAACCGTTGGAAGAAGAGCGTTTTCTGTACTGGAATTTCGTCTCCTCAAGTAAAGACCGCATTGAACAAGCAAAAGCCGACTGGCGGGCCAAAGAATTTCCGGCGGTACCGGGTGATGATACTTACATTGCGCTGCCAGGATAGAATGCTGCGCGACAGCGTGATTTTTGACGTAAAGCGGCTATTTTTTTTCTATGGCTAAGACGATATTGATGTTAAAACATCCTTGACTATGATCCTTCTTCCACAGCGCCTTTTTGACAGTCCACAGGTAAGTACGATTCTACGAGATGGTAATGTTTGCATTCTGCGAAAATCATTAACAGAAAATATTGTACAACGAGAAGGCTATATCTCTAATCATGTTATTTCGATGGTGCTGTCGGGCGAACAACAGCTGCGCACTTATGAGGGCAAGGTGATCAAGGTGCGTACAGGAGAGTTGCTATTTATTCCTAGGGGTGTTTACTATGTGACGGACTTACTGCCTGAGAAAGGCGGGAATTTTGAGAGTGTACTTTTCTATTTTAATGATGATATGATCAGGGAGTTTTTCACAAATACCACAGTCAAAGAAGTGACGCGGGAGAAAGTACCGGAATATCTAAAGTTCCCAATTACCGCGCCCCTCAAATCTTTTGTAGAAGCGACGCTGCAAATTTATGAACAGCACCGCCTACGTACCAAGGGGGTACTTGAATTAAAAATTCTGGAATTGCTCCTGCTCCTTAATCATCAAAATGGAGATCAAACTTTCGCTAACTTTCTTTTCCGATTGACTTTGCCCAAGAAGCGTAACATCAAATCGTTCATGAAGGAAAACTATGACAAACCGCTAAAGGTCGAAGATTACGCCTACCTGACAGGCCGTAGCATGAGTACGTTTAGAAGAGACTTCAAGGCTTACTTTGATACTACACCGCAACAATGGCTCAAAGAGCAACGACTTGAAAAAGCCTTGATATTATTGAGCAAACAAGAAATGAGCGTGACGGAAGTTGCATACGAAGTGGGCTACGAAAACATCTCTTATTTCATTCGGGCCTTTAAAGACAAGGCAGGCTTGTCTCCTAAACAGTATATGCTGGCTTTGCACAGGAATAATTTAAAACACTAATCGTTTTCTAACAACAAAAACACACACAGTTTGTGTCTTTATTGATTTTTTCTTACTTTTACCTGTGAACAATATCGACCAATTGTTCACCAATCAGCGGAACTACCCCTCACTGGTCTGTGAGGTGAAATCGGAGTTTTTTTTAACACAATGCTGGCTCTACTCCTTCTGGAGTGGAGGTATAGAAGTGTGCCCTTGCCATAGAGGTAAGCGGTGCGTGGTGAACCGGATGGAAATTACTCCATAGAATGGGTGGGTTCCCGCCCTGGCGGGCGTGCGCACAATTGAAATCGACATTCTCCTGCGCCCTTTCTATCACTACCCTAAAATGTTCCACCCTCCTGACACTAATTGACGCCTCTGTGTTATTTCTGCCCGATACTGGTTAGATTAACTCTCCACCAATCCCGATTTTTGTGGCCTAAATAAAGCATAACAATGAAAATCACATTTATCGGTTTAGGGATTATGGGCAGCCGCATGGCAGCGAATCTTCTAAAAACGGGTGCAGACTTAACTGTTTACAATCGGTCGAGCGAAGCTATGCAGGCATTGGTAGCCAAAGGTGCTACCGCGGCAAACAGCATTACTGACGCGGTAAAAAATGCCGATATCGTTTTTAGTATGTTGGCTACGCCAGAGGTTGTACGCAACTTGTTCTTTGGACAAAAGGGAGCTTTAGCAGCAATGCAACCCGAAGCTATTTGGGCAGACTGCACCACCGTTAACCCATCTTTTAGTAAAGAAGCTGCGCTGGAAGCACAACAATATGGCATTCGCTTTGCGGATACACCTGTAGCTGGCACTAAACCACAGGCTCAGAATGCTGAACTTGTTTTCTTCGCGGGAGGCGACGACGCTACTTTAGCAACCATCGCACCTTACCTAGACGCAATGGGAGCAAAAACGATCACATTGGGAACTACTGGGCAAGGAGCCTCTTTTAAAATGCTGGTCAATATCATGTTGGCACAATCGATGATTATATTCTCGGAAGCGGTCATTCTTGGTGAAAAGATGGGGATTGATAAAGATTTCTTACTCAATACCTTGCCCAATCTTGCTGTAGCCGCTCCTTTTACAAAGTTCAAGGCTGAAATGGTTCGACAGGATGATTACGAAGTGCAATTTCCATTGGAATGGATGCAAAAAGACCTTCACCTTGCTGCGCTTACCGCCTATGAGCACCAACAGCCCCTTTACCTTGCCAATTTAGCTAAAGAGCTGTTTGCCTCAGCCAGTAAACAAGGGATGAGTCGGCTTGATTTTGCGGCTATTCATCGTTATTTGGAAACCAAGTAGTTGTGCTTCTTATGATGTTAACATAAAGCATCAAAATCGCATGATGAAGTCCGTGAGGTTGGTATTGGTATCCAGGTCGAGTTTTTTGCGGAGACGATAACGGCTGATTTCTACTCCCCTCACCGAAATATTCATTAGGGGAGCAATCTCCTTCGTGGTAAGGTTCATACGCAGGTAGGCGCAAAGTTTTTGATCTTTGGGCGTCAAATCGGGGTAGGCTTCCCGCAAATTGCGCAAAAAGTTTTCGTGTACCTGGTCAAAGTAGGCTTCAAATTGTTCCCAGTTGCTATCGAGGCGAATATTACCGTCGATGGTGTGGATGATTTTTTGCAGCTTTTTGCGGTTTTCTTCCGTACTTGCTTGTTTATGAACCTTCACCAGCTCTTTTTTTATCTTGAGCAGTACTTCTCCTTTTTGGACCAAGTGCATGGTTGCCGAAGCCAATTGTGAGGTTCGATGCTTGACATCCGACTGCAAATTTTCGCTTCGAAGGCGGTCAATCTCTTCTTCTGATTTTTCCTTTTCCTGTTGAAACTCCGCCTCCTTTTTTGCCAGCGTTTTGGCTTGATTAGCCTCTAATTCCTGGCGTTCCTTTTCTATTTTTTTAGAAAAATAAACGAAGACGCCTCCCAGTGCAAGTGCCGCAAACAAGAAGTAGAAAGATTTTGCCAGCGAAGAAGCATACCAGGGAGGCAGTATTGTAAAGCGATACACAACAGGGTCACTGATCGTGCCGTAGGTGTTTTTGGCTTGTACCTGAAACTCATAATCTCCGCTCTCAAGATTGGTATATTCTTTATCTGTTCGCGTACTCCATTCCGACCAATTTTCTTCGTAGCCTTTTAACCAATAGCGGTAAGTCAATTGGTCTATTTGTTCGTAGAAAGGCGCCGCATAGGAGAAATGTAGGGCGTTAAGATGACTGGCAAGTTCATTTTCATCATCAACCGACACCTGTGGATAAGAAAGACCTTCGCCAAAAAGCAAGGAGTCCGTTCCTGAAATGGTTCGTACTTGACGCAATAGTACATTGAGTTGTAAATCTCGTTGTTCTCCCCTTTCTGGCGTATAAATTACAAAACCTTTTTCTGTTGCGATAATGGTATTATTTTCATCAACAGCGAAAACCTCCTCAAAACCATCCACCAATCCTTCTTGTAAATGATTGAAAAAAAACTGATCAATTTCCGGCTGCTCAAGGAATCCCTTTTCCTGAATATCAAAATATCCAAATTCTTTATCGATTGAAAACCACAATCGTTCTTCTTCGTCTTGTAGTAGGCGTTGAATCTCTTGTTCGCCACCCAATATTTTATTGAAGGTTTCGTAGGGCTCAAAATGATCCTTTTCTTGATCATAGGTATAGATTCCCCTGAGCGTAGTAAATAAAACCTCTCCATCAATTTTGAGTACATTGATAGCTATATTCCCCGGCAGGCCATCTTCTTCGCTAAAAAAACGTACATCCACCCGCTGGTTATCGTCTTTGAGTTGAACTTTAAACAAGCCCTTGTAAGCATGCGATACCCATATATTGCCGTCCTTGTCTTGCTCCATTACCCGAGCGGACTCGTCAAAACCTTCTATATGATGCTTATATCGCCAATTGGCCGAAGAAGCCTCATCCTCTCCTGTTTTTTCATAAAGGAATAAGCCTGTATAACCTCCTTCTATAGCCAGAGATGTAGATCCGGCCAGTGGCATTAATTTCCATGCACCCTGAGGGGGAGAAATAGGATATACCCTCCCTTGTTTCAATTGAAAAGTACCAGCATGAGAATTTATAATAAACGATTCGCCCAGACGATTCAATCCCCATATCTGGCCATTTACCCCATTAACTTTTCTCACCTGGTTGCGAATATTACTCTTGTAGAGCAAAGGCCAGTCAATACTAAAAAGCCCCTGATTGGTTCCCAGGTACAATTTTCCTTCATACAATTCAGCAGCGTAACCGGTACCCTGCAATCCTATTTCATCGGCTATCCGGGCAAAAGGTTTACTAACCTCTACGTAGTCAATTCCATTATCCAGGGCCAGCCAATAATTATTCAACCGGTCTAGCGCAATAGCCAACACGGTATTATTCTGCAATCCAGAATCTTTATTGAGATGAACCAGCGTTTTCCCCTCCTGGTCTATGACTACCAAGCCGTCCTGAGCAGTACCAATGGCAATATCGTTATTGGGTAGTAACAACGCACAGTAAGCTTGATTTTTTTGCAAAAACGATGAAACCTCTGTCTGCCAATGAGTAATCTTATCCTTGGAAAAACGATAAAGACCGGAAAAATCAGAAATAATCAACAGTTCGTCATCCAAAGGGAGAATGCTCGCTATCCGAAAGTCATCAAATTGTTCCCCACCGGGCAACAATACAAATTGGCCATCTTCCCAACGCACCAAACCTCTCCCCCGTTCCTGCGCGTACAATTGATCTTTGACAAAGAAGAAATTCTGAAATCGTTGAGGAGATTTGATTATCAAAAAGGTATCATTTTCATAAACGAACAGTGCTCTTTGTGTACAAAAGAAAACACGCTCTTCTGTTGGAAATATTTTCCAAACGTCTTCAAAATTACGATCCTCTGGCGCCAACTGATCCGTTAAAGAATGGTACTCAACCTGAGCTTGTTTGTTTTTAGCCAACCAACCAAATTCATCCTGCCCGCCCACAAAAATACGGCCATCTAATCCTTTTGTTACGGAACGAACAATCGTCCGATTAGGCATTGGCAACGCCTCCCAGCGGGTTCCATCAAAAAACAACACCCCCTTGTTGTTACCAAAAACCATCATTCCATTATCATCCTGGATAACGCTCCAATTTTGAGTACCGGCATTGTACTCTTCTTTGGAAAAAGAAATAACCTGCGGAATCCCCAAAGCAGTGGATTGCGCAATAGATTCTGATGATAATCCGATCAAAAAAAACAGTAATATCCCTAGTCGGCTGATTTGTGATGTAGCCATAGTATTGTTATGAGAAAGTAAAATCTACTTACGGACAAACATTAATGATCAATGATTGTACAAGCTTCTTCCTTTGTTTATTGGGTTGAGTTCATGCATCCCTCTTTAAACGAAGATAGCTGATTAATTGAAATGATGTAGTAATGATGAGGTATTATGTTAGGTACATGACCATAGACGTATAAGTGATGTATTCACACCACCCATATAGTTCATAAATTTGGAAGCATAAAATTTAACGAAATTAAAATCCAGCAAAATGAGCAATTCCCCAACATACCTTCTAACAACACTCCTCCTCTCCAGCATACTATTTGCTTGCAACAAGCCAGAAGAAGTCGCTGGTTGCCAATTTCCTACTGATATAGAAAACAGCTACGAACTCATCTGGAGTGATGAATTTGATGGCACTGAGATTGACGGCAGCAAATGGTCCTACGACCTCGGAGATGGTTGTGACCTGGGCATTTGCGGCTGGGGCAATAACGAACTGGAGTACTACACCGACCGTCCGGAAAACGCTTACCTGGAAAATGGCAACTTGGTCATAAAAGCTCGTAGGGAATTACCACTTTACCTCAATCAATACCAGTACACTTCGTCGCGATTGGTTACAAAAAACAAAGGTGATTTTCGCTATGGCCGAGTAGACGTCAAAGCACGCTTACCTATCGGCCAGGGACTATGGCCCGCCATCTGGATGCTGCCTACCGATGAGGCTTACGGTGGTTGGCCACGTAGTGGTGAGATCGACCTCATGGAAAACATAGGCAGTGAACCCGACCGCATTTTTGGCACCATTCATTACGGGCATGATTACTGGCGCTTTACTTCTGAGGGAATCACCAAAGAAGAAGGGCCAAATTTCACCGAAGACTTTCATGTATATACCCTGCTCTGGAACGAAGATTGTCTTATGATGATGGTAGACGGAGAAAAATATGCCGGCCCTTACTCAAGAAGTACAACGCTACCTACGACTTGGCCTTTTGATCAAAACTTCCACCTTTTACTTAACGTAGCCGTAGGTGGCAACCTGCCAGGCAACCCTACTCCTGCAACCCAGTTCCCTCAAACGATGGAAGTGGACTATGTACGTGTTTTCTCGGAAAAATAACCCCAAGCCATTTTCCTTCATGTTCCTAATTTAAAACCTACAAGATGAATAAGAATATTTCTTACATCGTTTCCACTGCACTCATTGTTGCACTTGGGGGCTTCCTCATGGGCTTTGACGCCTCAGTGATTTCAGGCGTGAATAAATTCATTGAACTAGAGTTCAGTCTGACCAAACTAGAAGTAGGCTGGGCAGTGAGTTCACTTACCCTCACCGCTACGCTGGCCATGCTAGTGGCAGGGCCATTAAGCGACAAGCTAGGGCGCCGCCAAGTACTCAAATACGCGGCTATCCTGTACGCCCTTTCAGCAATTTTATCGGCCATTGCACCTTCGTTTATTGCACTCGTATTAGCCCGAATGCTGGGCGGTCTCGGAGTAGGAGCTTCTCTGATAATTGCTCCCATGTATATTGCCGAAATCTCACCTGCCGCGATACGTGGCCGCATGGTGTCGTTTAATCAATTGAACATTGTCTTGGGTATTTCTGTCGCTTTCTTCACCAACTATTTGATTCTACAATTGGGTAGTTCCGATGCCAGTTGGGCACAGACGCTCAATTTCGACAAATGGAACTGGAGATGGATGCTTGGTATCGAAGCCATTCCTGCTGTGCTTTATTTCCTCGGCTTATTTTTCGTTCCTCGCAGTCCACGTTGGTTGGTCATGAAAGGAGAGTTCGACGAAGCCCTCGAAGTGATGAGCAAAGCCACTGGCCCACAAGTCGCCAATCAGGAGATGTCAGAAATTCAGAAAGCCATTGCTAGTGATACCGGCAAGAAAACAGCTCCACTCAGCGAGCTTTTCAAAAAATCCATGACACTGGTGCTTACCATCGGTATTGTCATTGGTGTACTGCAACAGATCACAGGTATCAACTCTGTTTTCTTCTACGCCCCCATGATTTTCGAGCAGTCTGGCATTGGTACAGATGCTTCTTTCTCCCAAGCTATTTACGTAGGGCTCATCAATTTGGTGTTTACACTAATCGCTATCGCACTCATCGATAAACTGGGCCGTAAACCCTTGCTCGTTGGTGGTATGGCGGGTATTGTTATCTGTATGTTCTTACTGGCCTACAGTTTCAATTCTGCTACTTATACCCTTACGGAAACTGCCGTCACCAGCCTACCAGCCGAAATTAATAAAGATGCGCTGGCTACCATGATCGGCACCACCTTTGACAATGACTTGGACTATAAAGCATCCTTATCAGCTGCAATTGGTGATGCTGCGGGCACTTATGAGTCGGATCTTCTGAAAGGAGCTATTAACATTAACCCGACCATGGTACTATTGGGAATTCTTGGCTTTGTAGCCTCCTTTGCTGTCTCTATCGGGCCGGTGATGTGGGTGCTCTTTTCCGAACTGTTCCCCAATAAAGTACGGGCCCTCGCTATTTCCTTTGTAGGACTGATCAACTCTGCCGTCAGCTTTTTGGTACAACTGGTCTTCCCTTGGGAGCTTGCGACCCTTGGTACCGGTACTACCTTTATGATCTATGGTGTATTTGGCTTAATAGGCCTTATCTTCATTCTCATGGTCGTGCCTGAAACCAAAGGAAAGTCGCTGGAAGAACTTGAACGACAGCTTGTCAAATAAGATTCCAGAACTTGCCTTTCGGCAAAATGTCGAAAAGTGTAGAGGGATGCGAAGCGATTGTATCGCTACTTTGAGTAGATTGTAGAGGAATTTTAATAACGCTAGTAGAAACGGCTTGTAAATTCCCCAACATCGACTCTTATAATCGAAGTTGGAAATTAATGCTTAATGGTCTGCTAATCCCTTTACCCAAAGGGCGTGAAGCGTCCCGTATCCCTCTACTTTGACTTTTTTCAAAAAAAATCTAACTATTGTGATCAGACTAAGTTTCCTCCTCTTTGCCTTTGCTACATTGCAGGCATGTACGCCTTCTCAATCTTCCGAAGATCCAACATCGGATATTACAACGGCAGAAATTCGCCAAACGGATGGCAATTACCAGCTCTTTGTAAATGGTGAACCTTTCTTTATCGAAGGTGCCGGCCTCGAATTTGGTAATATAGAAGCACTCGCAAAACACGGTGGCAACTCCTTTCGTACTTGGCGAACCGACAATGGCCAATCCAGCGGCCAAGAGGTGCTCGATCGGGCAGAGGCCAGCGGACTATATGTAACCATGGGCATCGAGGTAGCCCGTGAGCGACACGGCTTCGACTACGATGATGAAGCAGCCGTCAAGGAACAATTCGAAAGAATAAAAACCGAAATCTTGGCGTATAAAAATCATCCTGCACTCATCATCTGGGCCATTGGCAACGAACTCAACCTCCGTTCAACGAACCCTAAAGTTTGGGACGCTGTCAATCAGATTTCTGAATATATCCACGAAGTAGACCCTCACCACCTCACCACTTCTACCCTAGCGGGTATCGACAAAGAGCTGATTGATCATATCAAGGAAAGAGCTCCTGATTTGGATCTGCTCAGTATCCAGATGTATGGCGATATCGTAAACCTTAAACAAAAGGTCACCGAATCAGGCTGGACCGGCCCTTACATGGTCACCGAATGGGGAGCTACCGGCCACTGGGAAGTACCAACGACGGCTTGGGATGCACCACTGGAAAACAACAGCACCCAGAAAGCCAACTTCTACCAAGAACGCTACCAAACGGCTATTTTACCCAACCTCGACCAGTGCGTAGGTTCTTATGTCTTCCTCTGGGGACAGAAGCAGGAACGTACTCCCACTTGGTACGGCATGTTTATGCCTGATGGTGAAGAAACGGCTTCCGTAGACGTGATGCACTACCTGTGGAATGACACCTGGCCCAATAACCGCAGCCCACAACTGGACTCCTTCCTACTCAACGGGCAAGTAGCAAGCAGTAGCATCTACCTGGACGCCGGAGCAACCTACCCCAGCCAGGTTTTCGCCAGTGACCCCGATGGTGACCCAATCACCTATCACTACGAAATCAAGCCAGAAAGCACCGACCTTGGCGATGGTGGCGACCATGAGTCTGTCCCTCATTCCTTGGAAGGATTGATCGCCGAAAATGGGAAAGCTGCAATCACCTTCACCGCTCCCGAAGTGGAAGGTGCCTACCGTATACTGGTAACCGTAGCCGATGGACAAAACCACATGGGCCACGCCAACATTCCGTTTTATGTGAAAGCGAAGAAGTAGGACGTATTTGAGCTTCCTTTTCCCATTTTCATATAAGTGTTAAGCAAAGAATAGACTTGTTCTATTCCGACATGAGTCATCCCGAATTTT
>NZ_JBOEFX010000101.1:20803-33332 GCF_050633125.1 Lewinella sp. | reverse complement strand
ATTCGGGATGACTCATGTTTGTTTTGTTATGATAATTGGGGCCATGCCCGCGCTATCCACTACTCCTTTATGCGGGGTGTGAACCCCTGCCCTACGTAGCAGTTACTCTCGCTTGTCCTGCTCTCCCTATGAAAATCGGGATGCGCCGTGTTTGAGACTCCGCTTTGCACACAATTTTGCGCCAATCGTACCAGTGCGATCATACGGTTGGGGCGCATCTCGAACAAAATCAGGAGTGGGGTCAAATACACACCTCAGAGAGGTGGAATATTGGTAGAAAAGATAAAACAAACGATGAAACGACCTCGGATGAGGTCGCATAATAGGAAACATAGCCCTCCGCTTTGATTCGTCCGGCCCTCTCATCTAATAGGAATTGATATTCGACCTCATCCGAGGTCGTTTTAATCCGAATAAATATTGTTCTACCAATCTATGACCTCTCCGAGGTCAATTCCAAACACATTTATGTGTCTTGACCTCAGTAGAGGTCAATCGCTTACATCTTCCCCTTCAACCAATCTACAATCTTCAATACAAAGAAGGAAGCCGCCGCCGTAAGCAGCAATAGCCCTACAAACATAAAGTATTGCTCAATAGCCCATGAGAAAGCCGTACGCAAACGACTTGTAAACGAGACTTCCCGAACCCTGCTTTCTGTAAGGTCTAGCTTGACAGTACAAAACTCGTTCTCGGCATCGAAGCTACCGAGCTGCACGCCTAAAGCCTGTAGCTGTCCATCGATCTCCAGAATACGGTTTTCCAAACTGATGTACTCTTCAATTTTACCGCCTTTGGCTTTCAACTCCATCAGGGATTGGCGGGTATTATTTAGCGTGGCACGTTTGGCGTTCAACTCGCGGTATTCGTTGGTCTTATCCGTCTTTACAATACTGATAGAGTTGATCTTGTAGTTAGCTTGCAGGTAGGCTACAAAATCATCGAAAACCAATGGAGGAATACCAATTTGCAAGCTCAGCTTTCGACTTCCTTCATTACCAGATTTTTGCTGGTATTGAATGATGCCATTTTCTTTCTCAATGGCTGCCTTTATACTGGCTTCATCTTCTCCGAAAGCAGTACTGCTGGCGCTCATATTCGCCGTTTTTTCGTACTTCTGATCTACCTGAACAGTAGTAGGCGCTTGGGTTTGGGCAGCATCCGCTTTCTTGTACTCGTAACGAGAAGAAGCAACGTTCACCATCAGGTTATCCATACTGCGCACGGATTGGGCTACGCTGCCATTAGAACTATCACGGTAGATGATCTCATTTTCTGGATAATAGACGTACCCGTAGATCAAGCGAGCAATAAACAATAGTACAAACAGCAGACCGAAGCCAATGACTGTGTTGCGTAAACGTGTTTTGAAAGAGCTCATTGTTATTAGTGTTTTAAAGGTTAAGTACTCTGCCCAAAAGTCAGCAAATTATTATCAGGGTCGAGCAGTGCAAATTCTTTCTGTCCCCAAGGTTTCACCTGTAAAGGTGCCGCCGGATGAATGGGGACTTTCTTTTCCAAAAAAGACTGATAAACATCTTCAATGTTCTCCGTTTGAAAATAGACCTGCCCGTAATTTTCTTTTGGATCAAGGTCTTTAAATTCGAAAAAATGAAGCTCCACCTGATCTTTCTTTATCATCAAATAGCCTTCATAATCGGTATTACTCGCCAACTCAAACCCCAACATATTGAGGTAATAGTCACGGGTAATCGCTTTGTTGCGCATGGGGAGTTTAGGATGGATGCTTGTGAGCATTAGGTTGTTTATGTTAAGCTATTTAATATCTTGATTCTCCATTGAGACACCTTTTAGGATCATGCTTAAAGCCCATTTCAGCGTGTCATTAGATTCTTCCTTATTCAATTTACAAACATCTTTACAAATTACGATTGAATCTATGCCCATTAGAACAGAAGCACTAGCAATTAATTTTTTGAATGTCTCTTTGTTGAGTGTCTCTTTGTAAGGCTCAAGAGCCATTTTTAAAGACTCCATTCTTCTTGCTCCTCTAAGCGGCTCATCAGAAACGATAGACTCTGACAGTACAGCGCTGAGATATCGTCTGAATATGGTTTCGTTCTCTTGAGCAAGTTCATTGTAGTGTTTTTGTATGTGAAAAATTCTCTCTGCAAAAGTCAATTCTTTCACCTCTTCAAAAAGCTGATCAGTAGATTTATGACTAATATCTAAACTTGTCTCAGCAAAAAGTAAATCGATATTAGAGAAGTATCGATACATGGTCGCTCTTGAAATTTTCGCTTTTTTGGCAACATCTTCTAATGTGATTTTTTTTTCTTCCTGCATTAATTCCCTGGCTGCATTAAGAATCTCTAATCGGGTTTGCAGTTTCTGCTTAACCCTACCTTTTGTGATTTCAGCTCTATTCATGAGACAAATATCTCATAAAATTTGCAATCGTCAAAACCTCTCCTTATACTTGTGAGACAATTATCTCATAAAGAAAAAATCAATGATGAAAGAAAAAAGTAACCTTTGGGTTTTAGGGCATAGAATAAGCCCTATTGAAGTTTCAGGAAATTATGACATGGTAATCGGTGAAACGGCTCCGAATGTACCAGGTCCACCACCACATTTCCACACCGCACTAAATGAGGTCTTTATGGTATTAGAAGGAGAAATGGAATTTTTAATAAATGGAGAAACAAAAATTCTTCATCAAGGCGAATCCGTTGATCTTCCTCCCAATGTTGTACATACCTTCAACAATGTTGGATCTTCCTCTTGTAAGTGGCTTAACATCCATAGTCCTAAAGGGTTTTCTTCTTTCTTCGAGGAGATGGGTATTCAGGAAAATGAGCCAGAAGCCATGAAAAAATCAGTTGACGAAAGTATTATAAATAAAGTAATGCAGACAGCTGCGGATTATGATATGCATATTAAACTATAAAAAACAAGTATGAAAACATTGATTATCGGTGCTACGGGTGCATATTCCGATCTATCTGCCCCTTATTCATCTCTTGATTTTTATTCTTTAGCTGCGGTGATGTAGTCGGATGCGCGAGTCACCGGTCAACTTAATGATTTAGGGGACAAATCGCAACTGCACCCCAGTCCCCTACAAAAATCGCTGCAAATTCTTTTTAAAATAATCGGCGCTATCAGCGGCACTTTGGGTCGAATTATGAGCATAGTTACCGCCCTGTTCTATGAAGTAAAATTCGAGACCAGAAGCCACAGGATCGGGAAGCAAATCAAGGTAATCAATTGAGCCATTCCCTAGTTCCGTGTAATCTCTCGAAACCTTGTCCATGTCTTTGATGTGCCACATCACATAACGCTTTGGTTGCTTTTCTATCAATTCCTTCGGCGTATACTTAGAAGAGTGCATCACCCAATACATATCTATTTCAAACTTGACGAGCGCAGGGTCGGTCTCTTTTAAAATGATATCAAAACCATTTTCACCATCGTGGTCCTCAAATTCAAAACCATGATTATGGTAGGCAAAACCAAGGCCGGCTGCGGTAATCTGCTCTCCTATCCCATTTAGCCTGCCTGACATCAGCTTGAAATTATCCAAGGTACGTTGCTCAGGAGCAATCCACGGCCAGGTAATGTACTTCATTCCCAAAGTTTCAGCACCCTTGATACACTGATCAACAAACCGCTTAAGCGCATCATCTGACGCATGAAGGAAAGGCGAAAATCCAAAGTGACCACTAGAGACTGAGAGTCCCAATTCATCAAGAATCCTCCTGAACTCTATAGACTTAAACCCATAAAAAGTATCTTCTTCCGGTTCGTAACCATAGGTTTCAAAATCCTCATACCCCATCGCTTTCAAGGCTTTTATCGTGGCAACAGGATCTTTGGCCATCTCGTCCCGTATGGAATAGAGTTGGTAGCCCATTTTGTATTTCGGATTAGGTTTACTAAACAAGGAACAACCAGGGAGTGTGAGCATCGCTGCAGCTCCTACAATACCTGATTTTTCTAAAAATTTACGTCTATTCATTTGAAGATGGTTACTGGTTACTGGTTACTGGAAATACCTTAATATCGGTCTACATCTATTTTCACCGTCCGCCGTAGGCCTCAATCATCCGATAAGGATATAACTCCGGCAACTTGCTCACCTCATCCAATTGAGCCATCTCGTCGCTACTGAATTCCAGGGTAGCTGCTTCCAGATTTTGTTCCAACTGCACAAACGTGCGTGCTCCGATGATAACAGAAGGTACAATTTCTTTGTGTAACAACCACGCCAAAGCTACTGCTACGTGCGAGCTTTTATGGGATTTAGCGATCCTATCTACCACTGCAAGAATCTCCCAGTTCTGGGCTTGATTACGGCGTTCCCAGCTTTCTTCTGTATGGTCGGCAGTCGTGGCAATACGGCCTTCAGTAGGCTGCTGGTCAGGCGTGTACTTGCCTGAAAGGAATCCGCCGCCCAACGGGCCCCACGGCAATAAGCCCAGCCCTTCGGTCGCACAGAGGTCGGCAAACTCGTACTCCAGATCACGCTTCACGAGACTGTACTGGTACTGCGCGGCAATGAAGGGAGAATAGCCAGATTGCTCCGCCATGCCCTGTGCCTTCATCAGCTGCCAGGCCTTAAAGTTGGAGATACCCAGATAACGAACTTTACCACTGCTCACCAAATCGTCCAGCGCCCGTAAGGTTTCAGATAGTGGCGTGATGGGGTCCCAGCAATGCAGGTACAAAAGGTCGATATAATCGGTATTCAGTCGTCGTAGCGAATCGTGGACACTCTCGATCACATGCAGCCGAGACAGGCCACTCTGGTTGGGGTCTTCTCCCATCGGGAAACGAACCTTCGTAGATAGGATCACCCGCTGGCGCTTGCCGCCAAGGTGGCGGCCGATGATTTCTTCAGAACGACCTTCTGCATAAACATTCGCTGTATCAATGTGATTGCCACCTGTAGCCAGATAGTGATCCATGATGCGTTGTGCTTCTGGTTCAGGAGTGGTGCGTTCACTCTTTTCACCAAACAACATGGAGCCTAGAGTGAGCGGGCTGGTCATCAGGCCGGAACGGCCAATGGGAGTATGTTTCATCAACAGTTGGGGTTGTTTTTGTAAATATACCCGTTAAGGAACAAATACTCATTATGCTATGGCATAACTCCGTTTTTGGCACCTTCAATTAGCCGCAAAATAACCACCTCTAGAAAGCATGTTTATTTATGTACAGTTCCTAAGCCCTGATTTAGGGAGGCACTAGGTGAAAAGAGGAGTAAAAAAACACAACAATTCTTTATTTTCAATATTTTCTGAAACTTTAATAAGATTACTGCGTTTAACTATTAAATCCTACCAATTATGACCTGGAATATTGCTGGATATTTAGTTTACTTGCTACTCTCTACCTATACCATTGTTTTCATTGGGAAGCGATTACACAGCAACGGCATTCACTTTATCAGGAAGGTTTTCACCAATGAAGAAACCGCGAGCAGTGTCAACAACTTGCTCTTGTTAGGTTACTACCTGGTGAATATTGGCTACCTGTTCATGACGATCTCTTACTGGGAGCCCATTACCAATTTCCCGGCTCTACTCCTGATCCTGACAGAGCGCATTGGCATTATCTACCTCTTGCTGGCACTACTTCACTACAATAATATTCTTTGCCTATACCTGTATGCAAAGTGGAACCATATTGATCTATTTACCCTTAAAAACAATTATCATGGTTGATAACAAATTGATTCTCATCGGCTATTTGATTTACATGCCCCTGGCTATTGCGTTGACCATTTACGTTTCCAGAACACTTTTTGCCAACGGAAAGCATTTCATGCTAGCAATCTTTCACGGAGAAGAAACCATTGCCCTGGCCACTAACCGCTTATTTGAGATGGGGTTTTATCTCCTCAATATTGGTTTCGCGCTTTACACCGTAAAAATGTATGGCATCGCAGATACCCAAGACCTGGTAGAAAACCTGGCCGTCAAAGTAGGCGCCTTCTCCGTCTACCTCGGCGTAGTGCTCTTCCTCAATTTATACCTCTTCCTGCGAGGGAGAAAAAATGCCCGTAGAACAGACGTCCCAGCAGTGGCTTGATCAAGTGTAGTTGTAGGTTTTAAGCAAAAGGCTTCTTGTGGAATACAGGAGGTCTTTTGTGTTTGCCCTAGTACCTAGAGGGAACAAAATAGACTTAAAGCTGATTTTTCCTCCCCAACCACCCAACCCCCTACCCTGGTTCTCCGTCTTACCCGAAAACGAACGTAAGTAACATGACCAGAATAATCCTACTCCCGCTATTAGCCCTACTGTTTTTTTCTTGTAAAAAGGAATCGGTAGACATCAATCAAACTCCGGAAGCGTTGGTTTATTCCACTAGCTTTGAAGACCAAACGACCTTGGAGCAAGAAGGATGGGAAGGACTTTACACCCTACTTGAAGACAGCCCGGCTAGCGGAGGAAGCTATAGCCTCGCCCTTGAACCACAATGGCTACCCGGCGTTGGCGAAGCATCTTATGTGCCGACCCTAGCTGGCAGTGGCAATTACCATATAGATTTTTGGTTTAAAACCATCAATTGGGACGGAACCTTCGTCATAAACAAGCGGCTTTCGGGTAGCGATGAGGAAGAAAACCTGCTCACCGTTTCCTTAACGGAAGAAGATTGGACCTTTGCCTCTCATAGTCTTGCCCTTGATTTGGCGGAGAATGAATCACTGGTCGTCTATTTCTCTGCGGGAGGCACCGAAGTAGTAACCGGTAAGGTTTTGGTAGATGAATTTTCTATTTATCAGGAATAATAAAAACGGGCGCCCCATGATGGAGCGCCCGCGCAATTTAGGTAAGGGTTTCTCAAAATTAAATTCTTAGTTGGAGCTTTCGCAAAAGTCCGTAGAGAGGATCGGTCGCTACGCGTCCCTGAGGTATAGAGTAGAGAGAAAAAGAATCGACTCCTCCTGGGTTCTCAAAATCCCTATACCCTTTACCTCAAGGAGCGACAAAATCGCTCCGCATCCCTCTACGATTTTCGGCCAAAGCCGAAAATCCACCTCAACTATCCCCCTTCACATAAAAAGGAAGATTGACCGTCGCTGCGTTGCCATTACCATCGTAAATGACGAGAAACATCCGGTAAGGGCCTTTCTTTAATGGTGCCCGAAACTGTAGGACGCCATTCTCTTCCTTGATGATTTTAAAATCCATCGCTTCGGGCTTTGCTTCCGCATCCCCGCCTGAACGAATGTCGGTACTCTCGGGCAACAACTCCCAACGATAATCCAGTTTATCATTATCAGGGTCATAGGCATCAATATTAATGGTGCAAACATCTCCTTGCTGGGTAAAGACGCTTTCCGTGACATTCTTTCCGTTCATAGTGAAGCTGTTGATGTGAGGAGCGCGGTTTTTAGGCCACTCGCCCGTCCACGAGTGCTCTAGTACGTCCATCACTTCCGTTTCGGTACCGTCTGCCAAGAATACACCGTACCAGGTGCCAGTAGTTTCCTGCTTGTGCCCCCAAAGGAATACATAAGACCCAATGCACATGTCGGCATCTTCTGCAATACCTTTGTTGTAACGCTCTTGGTAAGAAGCCGCTTTCTGGCTGCTTGTCTGCTCTATCGGAGCTTCCCATGCGGTTTTGGGTACTTCCCAGTGGCCATTAGGTCCCCATTCCGTAATCATGTATGGACCATCCCAACCAAACTGGCGGAGTTCTTTGCCAACTCCTAACAATCCGGCATAAGTATTGATACCATATATATCAATACTCGGCGCTCGCTCTTTAATCAGTTGCACCTCTGCCACATCCAGTCCGGCGGTGACCGTCATTGTAGGGTGATTAGGGTCTTCTTCGTGAATCATACTGGCGATATCTTCTATTGCATTCCAAACTTTGAAATTAGAATAGAATAAATCGTTTTCATTGCCAATTCCCCACATCAACAGTGCAGGGTGATCTTTAAAGGTTTTCACCACTTCGCGGAAGCCTTCCAATTGTGCTTTTACGCCTTTTGGGTCATCATAGTTAAAACCTTGCCGTTCTTGTCCAACCCATAGGCCCATCAAAACAGTCATTCCCCTGCTATGTGCTTCATCAAGAATTTCCTGTGCACCATCCGGGCTCCAGGTACGCAAAGAATTGGCACCATAAGCAGCTGCCTGATCCAGGTAATCTTTTCCGCCTACACCATTCACATAGTAAGGCGCTCCTCCTCGTAGCAATTGCCACTTTCCATCTTGCTGTACCAGCTCTACTTTTATAGGGCCTGTCTCCTGAGCCTGGATGCTCATTCCCCAAAAGAATACCAATCCTAGTAGTAAATATTTAAACTGCCTCATGTCCTCTATAAGGTTTATTTTCATAATCTTTAGAAATCTATCCAAAAATTAGGCAAAGAAGGGCTAACAGCCAAGAAAATACGGAATTGATGTACTAATGATGTAGGTCAATTTCGGCTGGATGTAGCCTTGATGTAGCTTCCTCTTAAAATCCTGCCCAAGGAGTAACTACATTTGTTAAGAGCACCTTTTTATCATTTCAATCAACCTGTGTATGGCATCTATTTACCGTATAGAACAACATCGAAAGGTTCCTGGCCGTGGTGGCACCTTGGCACTTCTTGTGCTACTGGGCTGCTGCTATGGATTTTCTCTTTTCGGTCAATATCAACCACCTGGTCAGACGATAACTCGCTGGGCGACTCCTTCCGAAGTGGCACTGGAAACAGATACGACCAGCTTGCTTTGGTTAGACCAACGCGGCGGCTCTGCCATTGGTGATAAACTAAAAAAACAGCCACAAAAACTGACCGTTTTTGGGTATTACCGTTTATTCCTATACGGTCGTAATATGACCGAAGCGTACCCCAATCTTGCGCCTTACGAGCGTACTTATGGTGTGGGCGATGGCTACCGGGAGCCAATGATGTCGCTAAATCTCACGGCTCGCCCCAATGGTCGTACTGCTTTTGGAACAGAACTCTTCTTCTTCACACCTTATCTGGGCACCAACACTCGGGCAACCGACAATACATTCACGCTCAACCTGGGTTTGAATTTTTACGGTAACTTTCGTACCAACATAGGTAAATTCGGCGTCCGTGCTGGCGGTATTCACTGGTACAACCTCAGTCCTTTTACCGTTGGAGTATACCAACTGCTGGACCGATTCTCTATTTTTGACCGTACCCCTTGGGAAGGAGTTACCAATTTGGGCAAATACGACAACTACTTCCAGTCTGGTAGTCCCAACCCTGGAGATTTACGCTGGAACAACCAAGCCTTCCAAGGGCTTATCCTCGACGGAAGAAGTCTTCCTGGCGGCTTAGGCTTTGATATGTTCTGGGGAAAAACACAACCCAATGCAGGTTTAGCCAATGCAATAGTTGACCCTAGTCTTACCATTCAAAATCCAGGGCAAGCAGGTAATGTACCTACCTACCAAGGTTTTTCTGGTGACAAAAGAGCCCTACCCAGCTATATCGCTGGTGGTAAGATTTCCAAAACCTTTGGCTCGGAAAGAAACACCCTCAGTGTAAATACCATCTACAGCCACACTGCTTTAGACAGTATCTCCAACGACAACATGAACTACCAGGTGCATACCTTGACGGTCAATTGGAAACTTGGGAAGGTATATGTGGAGGGTGAGTTAGGCGGTGGTAGCTTTGAGAGCCCCATCACGGAACGTAAATGGGGGGAAGCACTGATGATGCGTGTCCTGATTCCGAAAGAAGTTTCGGTACTACCGTTGGATATCCAATTGTATCAAATCGGGAAAGATTTTTATAATCTTAATGGTGCAATAAACACGACTTCCAACCCTGATATTCAGCAAAATTTCGCAACTAATGTTAACGCAGGGCAAGTTTCCACAGGAGGCTTACTTACCCAGGTAGGTCAGTTGGCGCATAACCGCCGCGGAATAAACTTAAACACCGAGGCGACCTATAAGGATTTCAAATTCAATTTTGGATGGGGACTGGCCGGAGAGCTAGAAGTTCAAAATTCAGACATTTCCTTTGTACACCGTATCAATGGTTTGGCGCTTTCGCGGATTTACAATCCCTTCCCGGAAAATGCGACCTCTGCGACGGTCTTTGGCCCTTACAATCGCCAGTTTTCCTTCTTTAGAGGAGTTTCAGAACGAGTAAGGACCACCGATCTCGACCCTGCCACAGCAGCTCCGCTTACCAAAAAGTATTACAATTCGGTAGACTTCCAAGCGAAATACAAGACTAAACTCGACGAGAAGGCTTTCTACGTTTTCTATCTGGGCAACCTGATGGCAGCAAAATCGGAAGCAACTCTTTGGCCAACCCTTAGTCCAGAAAGCTACCTTTTTGTTCAATATCACGAACTGGACATCTACTACGAGCTGTTTCCAAAATTCTTATTGACGAGTTACCTCGGACTGGAACGCACCCAAGGGGGCCGTTTCACCGAATGGGGAGAAAACGACTTGCCGCGTGATCAGACCGGCCTCGCTATCGGCGGCGGTTTCGACTGGACACTCAATGATGCAACCGGTCTATACTTCCGCTATCGCCACATGGACTTTGAGGACAAAAACTTTGAACTCGACAAGTACAAGGGCCATGAAATCACTATTGAATTAAAAACCTTCTTTTAATCCACCAGTAATGAATAAAAATCTACTATATCCTATATTTTGCCTGCTTCTACTTTGCTGTTGGACGACAGGACAAACACAAGATGGTTCTTCCCTGCCCAGCAGAGAAGATGCCGACGCTAAAGCAAAGGTTCAGTTCAATGGTTTGGGCCGGACGATCCTAAACAATACCAGTATCGACGGTGCTTTGCTGGATACCGATACGACCACCGCCCGCCGCCTCTCTGACGGAGAGTTCTTATTGGATGTGGCGATCAATGCCCAACCTAATGACAATACAGAGGTACAGGGTATTTTGCGTTTACGCAATGAGTTCGGAGGGTTCTTCGGAGCTGGTGTAACTGTTGAAATCCGTGAACTTTGGGCTCGCGGCCTCATCGCCAATACCGTCCGCTACCGCGTGGGTGATTTTGACCATGTGATGACGCCTTACACCTTGTTTCTCGCCAACGAAGAAGGAACCGTCAACGAACCCGAAGTCTTCCGTCCACAGAAAGACGTGATCGATTACGAACAGTTTTATACCGATAACAATAGCCGTCGACTACAGGGTGCCAAGCTGGACTTTGGTTTAGCCTTCCCGGTGATCCTCAGAGAGATGAAAGCAGAAGGCTTCGTGGCACGGATTCGGCCTACCGACTTCTTCACTACCCCCAATCGTTTTGTAGGTGGTGGAACTTTGGACTTCAGTACCCGTAGCTTACGTGACTCTGTAGGGTTGCAAGCAGACTTTGGTGTGAATCTTTCCAGTGTATGGGATGATTTAAAAACAGGAAATACGACTTCTGGTATTACTAACCAGGTGATTTCCTTAGACTTTGCAGTTCACCTTTTCGAGAATGAGCAAATCAATGTTCAGGTATTGGGTGAAGTTGGTAGCTCTAAGCTAGACCTGCGAGAAGAAGAGAAAACAACCTTTACCGAAGATGACACCTTCCTGGAAGCAGGAGTGGCAGTGGACCTCAAAGCCAGCAAGTTGCGCCTTTCTGCAACTTACCTGGACGTAGGCCCTGATTTCTTTAGTATTGCTGCGCAAAGCAAACGAGTTGCCTTTAACAGGAATAAGACCTTCTACAATCGTATTGGTAATGAGCGTCGCTTACGGATGCCTACCCTTTTTGACTTGGGCCGAGATCGGGCGTTGTACAATTTCCAGCTGTCGGAAGATTTGATGGCCTATGACCCTCGCTACGGCAATGTTATGCCTTATGGCAAAGCTACCGCCAACCGTACTGGCCTACAATTCGGTGCTGTTTACGGTGACGACAGCAGCATTTTTGACGCAGAGCTAGGAGTAGCACTTCTAAAGGAAATTCGTGGACAGGGTACTTTCGAATTGAAAGATTTCCTCCAGGTTCGCTTGGCGGCCGATGTTCACCTGAACAAGATACTTGATTGGGACAAGGCCACTAAAATCACTTTGGGTCTACAACAGGAACAAACAAACCGTGATGGTGTTGAAGTAGAGCAGGTAGACTTGAGTTCTACCCTTTTAGAGATTGGTCTCGAAGCAGAATTGTTTAGCCGTTTCGACCTGCTACTGGGTGCAAAGATGCTTTCTGCGGAAGGCAGAGATTATATACCTCTCATTGATGCATTCAATAACATCGAAGATTTTCCTGCGGCCTTCGTTGCCGACGATCAGGAAACCATGATCGGAGCAGGCCTACGCTACCGCTTCAAGGATGATGTATACCTGACGGTACAGTTCCAGCAATTTAGCTTGGAGCGGGCATTAGACCCAACCAATGACTATGACTTACAGCAAGTATTTGCACAGTATGTCATGAAATTTTAATCCATAACAAGTATTGCGCAGAAAATAAACTACGATTTTCTTCAAGTTTTCCAAACAGTTAAAACGCTTTAAATGAATCGCTTATTTAACTATTATGAAAAACAATCACGTAGTAGCCGCGTAGCCAAATCGCTTTTTAT
>NZ_JBOEFX010000101.1:0-20789 GCF_050633125.1 Lewinella sp. | reverse complement strand
TATTTTCGTGCTGTTCCTAAGACTAAAATATTATGAAAAATAGCATCGTAACTTTTTTATTTCTAAGTCTGGTGATCACGGTTTTTTCTACCTGTGACCATGATACAGACCAGTTTGATGGCCCAAACCTGGTTGATCGCTTTGGTGAATTTCAATTAGTTGAGCCCTTGATGATCAACCGCACGACCGTGGATTTCTCGGCGGGCGAAGATGTACGCATGACTGCCAGGTTCAACAAGAGCGTCAATTTTACCATTCAACTCACAGGTACCGAAAGTGGTGCTGTGAAGTTGATCAATGGTTTTGACAACGCTTTGGATGAAACTAACGCCATTTGGAAAGGAGGTACCACTGAGCTCCCCTTCTTTCGGGAAGAACTGGTAGAAGTTGAGTTGATTATTCCTGAAGCTGGCCCCTTGATGCAAACGGGCACAGTGGAAATCGTCGGAACGAAAGTCTACGAAGGCAGCCTTTTCACTGATTTTGAAGCCGATCCACTGGACAACATCTTTTTTGGAAACTTCGAGTTTGAGCTCACCAATAACACCGGACGTAAAAACGATGGTTTGGCTGCAGAAGGAGATTGGTATTACTTTTTTGAAGGTACCGACAATGTTGTACCCAATTTCTTTGCGGGCTTGATTGATATCAAATCTACGATTACAGGTAATGCCTATGCCCCCATTCCTACTACCGTACCGGAAGAACTGTATTTCAACACCTTCCTTTATGCAGACGGTGGCCCACACGGGATTGCGGTCATCCAGTTCATCTATGACTCCAATGACACCGGTGCTTTTGAAGATGGCCAAGACGCTGCTTTTCAAATAGATGGTGACTATCCGCTCAACTGGGTAGGTTGGCGGCAATTCAGCCACACCATGGCAGATGTAGGCATGACGGAAGAGCAGGTAAGTAAAATCGTTGCCATCCGGGTACTGCTAATTTCGGATATGAATAGTCAACCGAACCCACCTTTACAGGTAGATTTTGGTATCGATTACCTCACTTTTACTGCCGGGAAAGCGCTTGAATTGTAAACCAGAAACCGAGAAGTTATGAATGTAGAGAAGCAAAATTCAAGCGGGCAATCCTCCATCTATACCCTGTTTCGTCATTGGGGGTATACAATGATTCTGGCCTTATGTCTGTTAATGTCTGCTTGTGGAATACAGTTTCAGGAGAATGCCCTTTACACAGGGGTAGAGCCAGAAGAAACTATCGTTCGGCCAGCAAGCATATCAATGGCGGTAGAGCCTATCATTTTCGATGAAGATGCCACCAATTTTTGGCTACCTACAGATATTACCTGTACCACAGGTGGTGTTGAAAGCAAAGTGAAACATTCTGGTAAGAATGCGCTGCTTATTGAGTGGGACCGCGACCCCAAAATCTGCGAATGGGCAGGCTTTGGTATTGGCTGGGATGATTGGGCAGGGAAAGACCTTTCAGAGGTTTTTGATTATGCTGCTATTCAGATGTATGCGCGCACCAAGAAAGGGAAAATGTTTGGCTTACCCACAGTATTAACGTTAGAAGACTACAGTGGTAACATGGCCTGGTCTTACGTCGGTAGCAGCTACTTTGAGCGCTATTATCTCGATGAGGAGTGGCAAAAAATAGAGGTCCCCCTGAACACCTTTGATCTGAACGAAGATGGCTTGGACATCACCAATATCAAGCAATTGATGTTTGAGTTGCAAGCCTCTGGCAGTATCTATCTGGATGACATCCAGCTGGTTTATTACGAAGCCAAGCCTAAGGAAATCTGGCTACCTAATGCGCCTACATCTGCACCGAGTATTAGCTACCCCGTGCAGCTTTTTGGTGATGAATTTATCAACAACAATGGCTGGGGTTTACTTGAAGATCATTGCCAAAACATTGAATTGACCAGTACGGCTCCAAGCCAAGGCGAAAAAGCCATCCATGCCACTTGGGACACCAGCAAAGACGATTGCTATCACGTAACGATAGGCGTTAGTTGGACCAACTGGTTTCCGGTAGACCTCAGTAGCGAAAAAGCTAACCTTTCCGTTAGTTTGGATATCAAAGGAAGCCAGGATTTACTGACCAAGCAAGCTGTCCGTTTTGGTTTTGAAGATTACGACCGAAAAACATCTTTCCTAAGCCTTGATGCCAGTATGCTGGAAGGAGGAACACTCACACCTGACCAATGGCAAAAAGTGCAGATTCCGTTTTCTGCATTCCCCGCTGGGGCCAACATTAAGAATATTAAACAATTCCTCATCCGCATGGATAAGGATGGAGAGGTGTATTTAGATAATATTCGTCTTGAAATGACGAATAGCTAAAACGCTTTTGTGCCTATCCTAAACCAGGGCTCGTTATCCAGCGAGTTCCGTTCAAAAAGTGCTGAAACACAATAGTAAACTTTCACAGATTTTGGCACCTCATTCAAAGCCTCCGATACCTTTGGGTATTCGGAGGCTTTTTTGTTCCTAGTTTAATCCCTCTGCTTATTATCCCCAATAGGCGCAAGCCCTGAAAACGGGCGTATCTCTGAAACGGCAAAGTTATCCCATTCAAATTCCTGAATCGTCAACTGGTGGATGTAATCATTGATGTCATCCTTTGGGGTCATCACTTGAGCGGTTTGCTTAAATGGAATTAAGATGCCATCAATATTCCTAAAATCACCAAAACGCACAGAGCCGTATAGAAAAGCAGGAGCAGGTTGCGGGTTATCTCTTGTTGTGAATGTCGTAGCTTCTATTAACCCCGATTTTTTGCCTATCCACAACAAATAATGGTCTGTATCTTTTGTGTTATCATTGCTCCAACTCACAAAAACCTTTTCCATCTCCTTTCCTTCCAATTCGCCTTTCCCTGCATATCGGATAAAGGGAGCATTGGCAAGGCGATTGCCCAACTCAATAAAATAATGGTAAGCAGCTAAGGTAAATATCTTCCCGCCGTCATCTTCGACTTTGGATTCATAACGATCACCTTTCTTTTCGTAATAATCCCAGGATTGGATGCCTGCCACAAAGCCTTTCTGCGCTCCCTCCAGCACTTCTACTTGCCCATCAAAATCATTCACACTAAACCGAAAAGCTGTTTTATCCTTGTTCCAACCCCAGGGGTTGCCCATTTCCCCCATCGTACCCTTCCAATCGTCTGTGCCAATCAACTTGTAGGTAGAAAATCGATGAATGCTATCCAAGCCTTGCTTTTTTATAGCTGTAGCTAATAAGTCGTTGGCGAACTGAATTTGTACCTCACCTTGAGTATTGTTTTTAATATCGGCAGTTCTCAAATCCGCTACCCAAAAAATGCTCATTAGTACAAATACCGTTAGAAAAAGTAGGACGATTCCTGACAAGATTTTTATTGATTTCCTCATGGTTTTATTCCCTCTGTTTTATGGTATAAAGACGTTTGCCCAAGATGATAAACATCATGTTGTGCTTCTAAAACAAAGGTACAAGCAGAATAACAGGAACAAATGGACTATCAGACCAGCTTTATGGAGACTTGGTTCAAGTAGCATGATTTGAGCGAAAAGTGCTAGGAGGAATACCTTCTTTCTTTTTAAAAAGCCGGGTAAAATAGAATGGATCATTAAACCCAACCTCGTAGGCTACATCGCTAATGGATAAATCGGAGACCGTTAATAACTCTTTGGCCTTCTCTAGCTTTTTAGCATTGATGTAATTGGAAGGGCTGTCGTTAAATTGTTTTTTGAACGCTCGCTTAAACGATGATAAGCTCATCTGACTCAGCTTGGCAAGTTCTTCCATCGACAAGTTCGAATACAGATGTAAGTTGACGACCTCTCGGAGTGTAGTCGTTCTGGTAGAATACAAATCAGTGATAAGTGCTAAAACAGACGCTACATTTCGGGTTTGCACCAACAGTAATATCAGCTCTTTGATCTTCAGCTCCAACAAATCGTCATTTACCAACGAAGGATTCTCGAAATAAAACGCTAAAGACTCAATAAACTTAGCAATCACCTCCTGATCTACGATCTGCTTCGTTGGAGCGTGGCTTGCTTGCTTTTCAATCAAAGCGGGCAACTCATTGATATAAAGCTTTCTCAAAATATCTGGGTATAAATGAATCGCAATGACTTCTACCTCTTGATTCTCTGATTTCTTGATAAAATCAATGAAATAGGTATCACATTTAAGTAATACGGCTTCTCTATCCGCCATTTGGAGATTGTCCTCCGAGGAAAGTACTTTAGCCCCGGTTCCTTTCATGTATAGGAAACAACCTTCATTTTGAAATACGCCTTCGTGTTTGAAAGGAGGTTTAACAACAACCTTTTCTATTAATACTTTGCCTTTGTATTTGAAAACCTGGCGGTTTAGTTTCATTTTCTTTAGGACTTACTGGACGTTTCGAGCCAGTTTAACTTTATTGATAACGATCCTCAGCTCCATACTGAGCTAGAATTCTGTTCTCTCTGATGTCGATTAAGTATATCCAATGCTCATTCAATTGACCTAATATACAATCGTCATTTAGCCTGACTACTTTGGGGCGACTTATCAATTTACTTCCTAGAATCGTGGCTCTTACTAATCCATGTTGCTTTTCAAGAGATATCATATAGTCATTCCAAGGATCAGATAATTCAAGATAATTATCATCCTTTAATCTGCATAAACCATAGCTTGAAATATCGTCTTGTAGTATCTTCCTAGCTTCTATTCCACTGGGAAATACCCCCTCATACGATCCCTCTTGAAAGCCCAGCACGGACACCAATTTTCTAACCGTTTGATTATATACCGTAGCAGATAAGGCAGATGTACCCGTCACCGAACACCCCATAGCTTTCCTCTCTAGTCTTGACTCGATGTCAATATTAGCAAATTGTACTGACGGTTCGCCAAACGATCTTATTCTTGCGTCTCCCCGAAAGTAATCGGCCGCGCCTTGGCCGATATTAACCAAAGCAAGAAATACAAATGGGTTTAAAAAAACGGCATATTTTGCCGTACTAGACTTTCGTACAAGTAGGATAATGACTGTCAACAAGGTTGTAAACACGGACACTGTTGTCAAAAAAAACATACAGGTAAGCCACGCACCGAACATTCCAAAAGCAAGAATTTTTCTTTCTTCTTTCTCCATAATTATTGGATTTAAAAGGCAGTCTACCTGATTGCAAAAAGCCTAAATTAGCTTTCCCCCTTTCTCAGAATTTTCACAATACGGCTATAAATAATCTCAGATAAATTCCAGTCGTAGCCCTCAAAATCAGTCGTATTTATAAACTGTACAACAACCGCATCTATATCTTCATGATATTCCGCAAGACTCTGATAACCAACAACTAACCCTCCATGCTTATACACGTAAATGGAGGAATAGATTTCCTTTTCGCCTTCCTTAAACACCGTGCCATCATTTAAGGCTCTCAAGAATATGCCCACATCCTCTGCGGTAGCTAACATTCCGTTTTCATTAGTTTTGAAGTCTTCCTCAAAGCCAACGTAATAGCCACTCATGACATCATCCATATTCACTTCGCTGAGCGAAAAAAACGTGTTATTCAGATCGAGTGGTACCAATATTTCTTCCTTGATATATTCATGATGGCTATAACCTAGTACCTTATCCATAATCTCACGAAGCAACAAATAATTCGTATTTGAATATTCATACCCTTTATCAGGTTTAAAACTAGCGGGTAAATCAAGGGCAAATTCAAGGGCCTTTTTGCCGTTTTCTTGTTCGTTTTCCCAATAAGCAGGGTTGTTGGTGAAATTGGGAATACCACTCCGGTGTTGCACCATCAACCTCAAGGTTATTTCTTCCGCATTCTCAATTCTATCTACCAATTCTGGATAGTAATCAGCAAGCGTTTCGTCTAAAGACAAGCGTTTATCCTTGGCTAATTTTGTAATAGCAACTGCGGTATACAACTTGCTAATGCTGGCAATTTTGAATAAGGATTTTGGGTCGGCAGGTATTTTGTTTTTTCGGTCTTTCCAACCGCCTGTATAAAATGCTGGTGGTTTTCCAGCTTTATCCACATAAACAATCATCCCATCAAACCCATGGCCAATGGCTTCATTGACTTGTTCTTGAACCGTATCTGGTAGTGGTAATATCCAAGCCTTTACCAAAATCCATGGTACAAAGAACATGGAAGTGATGGTTCCAACAAACAATAGGATTCTGATTATTAGAGTTCTTTGCTGCTTTGTCATTTGCTATTTCTTATTAAGATTCGGTGTTTAATCACTGTCCCTGCTGGCCTCTGAATTTTCGTTCCTCCTCGGAGTCTGAGAACTCCGAAATTTAGCCCCACAGCAAGTATCTCGTACTTTTCACCCTGTACCTTGAGGGCTAAGGCTGCCCAAACAAGACTCCACCCTTGACCTCACTACCTTATCGCTGAATCAACATTTTTGCAGCCTCACGTACGCCAGCATCTTTGTCCGTCATTTGCACCATATACAATCCCAGAGGTAGGTGAGCGATGTCGATTGTAGCTTTTTGTTCCAATCCATTTTGCGCTAGGATCAACTTTCCTTGCAAGTTAAAAATACGTAAATCAACCGGGCCTGTTCCATGCCATACAAGGTCAGCCTGGGCATTGGCAGGGTTAGGAGCAATTTCAATCAACTGACTTTCCGACGAAAACGGTAACTCAATAGTTGAAACGGCCTCATTGATATCCAAGCTCAATACGATCGGCAAATGATCTGACATATGATAAAGCGCTCTTAGCAAATCGAAAGGCACATTATCCACAGTGCTACAATCAATCAAATCCTGATTATAACACGTTCCATTGTTTCCCAATGCTTTATAACTGTCTGCTTGGTAAACGTACCTGGCGTTTGGATTCATCAACTGCTCAGACAACAGAATAAAATCAAATCGGTCATCAACACCTCCCCCGGAACCGTCTGCCAGGCTCGACAACCGTGTTGATTGAGTGAAAATTTCTTGGTTGGGGAAATTCGTACCTGCCCATCCAGGCATGTCTATCGGATCATGCAATGTATTCGTTCCATTTGGACTGAGCAACGATTCGTAAGCAGGTTCCCCGCCATAATACACATTAAAATCCCCAGCGACAATGATGTTACTTTCCGGCGGCAAAAGCGAAATATGATTATTCAATACTTCTACCATCGAAAGCCTCAATTGCTCATTGGTCGAACCTTGTGATGATTTTAAATGTGTAACATAAGTATGCAACAACTCTGTTGATGGCGTTCCATCTTCCTCCAAAATCCGTAGCTGAAAATAGTTGACATCCCGGTAAGGTGTCTCGATGGCCTCTTCACTGACTAATTCGAAAATGGCTTCATTGAAAATCAGATTCTGCTGAAGCCGCCAACTATTTGCAGGATTCGAAACTTGAGGAACATAAGTTCCTGCTTTATAATCGCCAAAAAGCGCACTGAGTTCTTCAGCAATACTTTGCAAACCTTGTTCACTCTTCAGTTCTTGTACCAACAATAAATCAGGTTCGTAGAAATCGAGTATTTTACTTAAAGTATCAATCCTGTTGACCATCTCTCCTTCTGGATAAATCAACAAGTTGTAACTCATTATTTTGATATCGCTTTGCGCAAAAAGCGACGCACCATAAATTACCAGCAAGAAGAAAATCAAATACTTTTTCATAAGTTCTTTAGTTCAAAGTCGGATAAACCCAGCAAATATTACAAAGATAACTACCGAAAGTAAACTGCCTGATACTCAGTTCTAAAAACAATAGCGGCAAGGCCAACTGGTCTTGCCGCTATTGTTTACAAAAACGCAGGTAGCGTTCCTTCTCTGCAAATGTCTCCTACTCTACCGTCACCTCCATCGCCGTCACCATCGCTACATTGAAGAAGCCAAGAGCCTTCGGCGCATCTGCTTCCAAGCCCACTACATTGGTAGGCGAATTGGCTACGGGGAGGGCGAAAATGGTATTTTCTCCATTGGTCATTTGCTCTCGGGCGATACCCAAAAAGCGAAAAGCAGAATTGGTGATAGCGTGAATTTCCACGCGAATTTCATCGCCGATAGCGTAAGGGGGAACAGAATCATCATCTTCCGTATCTTCATCCGGGATACGATTGATGGTCTCGCGAATAGGCGGAATGAAAACAATAGCATCCGTGCCGGAACCTAGATCAAAAGTACCATCAGCAGAGACATTCATCTCGCTGGGTTTGTTTAAAAACACACCATTTTTATAGGTCTTGATCCAGTAGGTATTGCCTACACCAGGTAGGTCGCGGGCGTAAAACTGGGCATAGATACCGGCGGGGAAACCAAGTTCCTCCTCACGAAATTCGTAGACGATAGAATCGACGGGGGGAGCAGGATTGAGCAGGGATGCTGCCTCGTAGTTCCAACTTTGATAACCAACACTGAGGGTAAACGCATCGCCTATGTCGCCGATCACTTCACCGGGCTGGGGCGTCCATTCGTAAGCACCATTGCCTTTGTGGGTAAAGGGAATCTGTGTGCCTTTGGTATCATTGATCAGGATTACAGTAGCATCAGTTACCGCTGGTGGTGCAGTTGCCTGAAAATAGTCTTGCGAAAGCGAAAGGTAGACGGTCTGGGTGGTATCCAGCTGGTTGAGCCAAGCATCGATTACCAGTTCTGACTTTTCGAAATTAGCATCGATGTCAACGACGTCCGTACAGCTGAAACTGGCCAGCAACAATAGAAAAGCGGGAATATATAAGAGCTTGTTCATGGTTCTTAGAATTTGAAGTTGTAAGCGATAGAAGGGATAAAGTTGCCGACCACAGAAAAACGTACAGCCTCAGTGGTAGCGGGCTGTCCTACGGGAATACGGTCGGAAGACTGCTGGAAATAAATAGAAAAAGGATTACGGCGATTGTACACATTGTACACCGAGAAGACCCAACTGCTCTGCCAGCGGCGCTCTTCATTGCGCTTACCTTCAAGGGTTGCAGAAAGATCAAGGCGGTGATAAGAAGGAATGCGTACGTTGTTACGGCTGCCATCGGTGATATGCGGAATGGTATAACCAGCCACCGTATAACGAGAGGTCGGGAAAGTAGCAGGTGTACCTGTATTGTAAACAAATACCGCACTGACAGAAAGGCGCTTACTGAGTTCGTAAAAAGTGGTTAGGCTGAGGTTGTGGGTTTGATCAAAACGATTGGGATACCATTCGTCATTGTTGATCCCTTCTACGAGGCGTTCACTGCGGCCCAGCGTGTAGCTGACCCATCCGGTAAATTTACCTTTGTTTTTTTGCACTTGCACCTCCATTCCGTAGGCGCGGCCGTCACCTTCAAGGATCTGGCCTTCAACAAACTCGTTGAGTACAAGGTCGGCACCGTCGATGTAGTCGACTTGGTGATCCATGTTTTTGTAGTAAAACTCAACGGACGTCTCGTAAGTATTGTCTTTGAAATTTTGGAAGTAGCCGATGGCAAACTGGTCGGCCATTTGTGGCTGCACATTGTTGGTACTCGGCAACCAAATATCTACTGGCGTAGAAGCTACCGTGTTGGACAACAAGTGAATGTACTGGGAGGTACGGTTGTAACTGGCTTTGATGGAATTGTCGGGGCTGAGCTGATATTTGATAGCTGCCCGAGGTTCGAAGTTGTTAAAATCCTGAATGCGTTCTCCTTTGCCAAAGCTCTCGATTCCGATCAATGGGCGACCATCGTTAGGGTTGAGGGCATCACCAAAAGTGTAGGCATTTCCTTTGCCCATGAGGCTAAAGTAAGACCAGCGTACACCGTAATTAAGTTGCCAGCGTTCGCCCAAGGTCTGCTCATTTTCTATGTATAAGCCACCTTCCAGCGCAAAACGTTCGTCGAGGCTGATGTCCTGGGTTTCACCATCACTGGAGATGAAAGCATTGGCGGGTTCAAAACGGTAGTTAATGGCCTGGCCGCCAAAGCGCAGGATATTCTTGGGTGTAATGTAATACGTGAAGCGCGGCTTGATACTCGTGTTCACGATTTTCGCCGTCCAGTCAAAGGCATTTTCGGCGGTATCGCCAAAATCGATGCTGTATTCGTAATTACTGTAATAAAGCGTGGTATTGGCAAAAAGCTTGTTGCTGAAGATGTGATTCCAGCGCAGTGAGGTCGTTTGGTTACCCCAATCGAAACCAGCTGCATCACCAAAACCGAAGTTGTCGCGACCAAAATAGCCCGACAGGAAGAACTGGTTATTTTCGTTGAGTTTGTAGTTGGTTTTGAGCGTGAGGTCGTAGAAATTCAGCGTGGTCTCCCCCAAATCATCATTCAGGAAAGGCTTGGCCAGAACATCAATATAAGAACGACGTGCCGCTACAATAAAGGAAGCCTTATCTTTTACGATAGGAGCCTCTACCGCCAAGCGGCTAAAGATGAAGCCTACACCACCATTTACGGCCAGTTTTTTGCTATTTCCTTCTTTCATTCTAACATCCAAAATAGAGGAAAGGCGGCCGCCGTAGCGGGCAGGAATACCTCCTTTAAACAGCTCTACATCTTTGACCGCATCAGGGTTGAAGACAGAGAAAAAGCCAAAGAGGTGAGCTGAGTTATAAACGGGAGCTTCATCTAGCAGCACCAAGTTTTGATCAATACTACCACCACGGACATTGAATCCGGTGGCTCCCTCCCCTACCGTACTGACGCCGGGTAAGAGCTGGATACTTCGCAATACTTCCACCTCACCTAAGAGGGCCGGTAGTTTTTTGAGCGTCTCCATATTCATGGAATTGGTACTCATTTGTAGGTCCGAAACATTACGATTTGCTGCTTCAGAGGTCACCACAACTTCTTCGAGTTGCTGGGCAGAGCCGCCTAACTCCAGCGAGAGGGTCGTGTTTTTGGTAAGCTCAATAGTTTCGAGAATGGTTTCGAAACCAACGTAGCTGTACTCCACCTCATAAGTAGCGGCAGGCAGCGTGAGAGAATAAAAGCCATATTCGTTGGAAGTAACGCCCTGCTGTAAAGAAGGCACATAGACGGTAGCACCGATAAGGGTTTCGCCGGTTTCGCCGTCGCTGATATAGCCGCTGAGGGAAAATTTTTCTTGCCCTTGCAAGGACAGGGTGCTCAAAGCCAGTGCAAAAAGCAGCAGACTAAGCTGAGTTAAGGTTGTTTTCATCGTTTTTTTGGAGATCGAGGTTAAAAACTATTCCAACTAAATTGCTTTGAGATCGCCGCTCCCAGAGGAGAAGCTAAATCAATTAAGTCAGGATGTACAGTTAATAGCATTCAGGCAGCAAAGGTTGACAGAAATTGTTGCCTAATTTCAGGTTTTCTACCAGTAGTAGCAACTATACAACCAACTGATGGTGGGAGTCGATGACCTCCACTACGTCTATTTCATTTATTTTCCAGTTATCTGTAAAAAATGGCACACTACAGGGAGGGAGTGGCCGGTTACCCCGATACACTTTTCGTAGATGGTTGAGCACTGTAAATTGGAGGATGAATCGTAGGCCAAGACAACCGCATTGGGGTTGTCAAGGTCACGAAAGACATTATTTCTTAGGGGAGATAATATTTTATTTGGGAGGGGACCGATAAGCGTCCCCTCTTCTTTTTGGGTGATGTCGTTTTTTGTGCAACTCCCTATTTACGGTACATCAGATAGCCGGCTATCAAACTCACCCCACCTAATACCATATAGAGGATGGCAGTTGTTTGTCCTGATTCATCACTGGCGTTGATATCCAGGCCAAGAAAGGAAACGGAGGCGGTAGATTCCTGGAAAGTATTGATACCCATAAAGGCGAGCGCAATACCTGCTACAATAAGCAGGATGGGAAATAGCTTTTTCATAATTGTAGTGTGGTTGGTTTGACGTTGAAACTTCCACTTTTGAGGAATTGTTCGGTGACCGGTGTTTTCATATTACTTTGACAAAGGCTCTATTATGTCAGGTAAATTAGTGAATTTACCATGTTTGGCTAGCCCCTTATAATCCCTTCTATTTTCTTATATGGTTCAAAACCTTAGTGTGCCTTTAGTGGTTCTAAAAACCTCACACCTATCGGCGATCCTCTACCCTAGATAGTTTTCCGCCCTCGCTGCCGGGGATACTACCCGGAGCTTGCAGGCTTATTTTCATGGACAGCCCGATGGTATTTTTAATCTTTTGTGAAAGCGCTGCCGCCAAATCCGGGTTGGCCGCATCCAGACCAGGAGCCACTTCTACCTGTACTTCCACCTGATCCATCGTGCCTTCTCTGGTGACGATGAGCCGATAATTAGGGACTAAGAAGTCCATCTGCTCAATGACCTCTTCGACTTGGGTATAGAACAGGTTTACGCCTCGGATAATGAGCATATCATCGGCCCGGCCTTTGATGGCCGCCATCTTGATGTGGGTGCGTTTGCCATTGGGATCGTAGTGTAGGCTGCAAATGTCGTTGGTCCAGTAGCGAAGCAGGGGAAATGTCTGTTTGGTGAGGGTGGTAAAAACCAGTACACCCTCTTCGCCGTAAGGCAATGGTTGGCCGGTTTCTCTGTCTACAACTTCAGGAAAGAAATGGTCTTCCCAGATGTAGCTGCCTGTACCCTTTTCATCGACATCTTCCTGGGAAACACCCGGCCCCATAATTTCGCTAAGGCCATAAATATTGGTGGCGCTGACCTGCAAACCTGCTTCTACCTGCTGGCGAATAGCTTCTGTCCAGGGTTCAGCACCGAGCACCGCGTAACGGGTACTCAGGGTAGCGGGATCAATACCGCGCTTGGCGCACTCGGCAGCAAGGGTTTGAGCGTAAGAAGGTGTACAACAAATTACCTCTGGCGAGAAATCCTGAAGGATGGTCAATTGCCTATCCGTCATGCCACCAGACACCGGGATAACCGCCATCCCCAAGCGTGTAGCACCACCGTGCATACCCAATCCGCCGGTAAATAAGCCATAGCCGTAGGCATTATGAAGTCGCATACCGGGGCGGGCACCCGCAGCGACCAGCGACCGCGCAACGACCTCGTTGAACACCCCCAGATCGTGCTGATTGTAACCCACGACGGTGGGTTTTCCTGTTGTACCACTAGAAGCGTGGATACGGCGAACTTCCTCCATTGGCGTCGCAAACATTCCGTAAGGGTAATTATCACGCAAGTCTGCTTTTCGCGTAAAAGGCAACCGGCGCAAGTCTTCGATACCTTTGATATCGCCAGGCATTAGGCCTGCTACCGTGAACTGCTGACGATAGAAAGGTACCTTTTCGTATAAGCGGTTAACGAGTGCTCGTAGGCGCTCGCTTTGCAGTTGGCGAAGCTTTGCTAGCGGGAGGGTTTCTATGGAGGGGTTGTAGAGCATTTCTTTGGTTGATGATTGTTTGTTCATAGTTGATAGTATGCGGGTGACCTTGCAGTAGCGGCATCATACCACTACGTCTCGATGCCGGGTTTAAAGGTAGAATGCTGCCTTTCTGAGAGCGTAAGCTAAAAAACGTTTCCCCCCTTACACCCAACCAACTTTTACACTCTCCTAATCCCCGACAGCCACCACTTCGATTTCGATTTTAGCACCCGCGGCAAGGGCTTCTGCGGCGAAGGTGGTGCGGGCCGGCTTTTGAGGAAGGTACGTTTTGTAAACTTCATTAAAAGCGGCAAAATCGTTGATATCATCCAGGATAACCAGCGCTTTGACGACATTAGCCATACTCATATCATGCTGCGCCAGGACGGCTTTGATATTTTCCAGGCACTGGCGGGTTTCGGCCTCAATGCCGCCTTCTACCAAAGTGCCTTTGGTGTGGTCTTTCCCAATTTGGCCAGCCAGAAAGTAGAGATTATCTACCTGAACGATGTCGCTGTAGGGAGCATTGACTTTGCTGGGTTCGTGCGTGGGATGAAATATAGGAGGCGATTGTTGTTCTTGGATCGCCGAATCCTCCTCATTATTGGTAGAGCAACAACAGCCTACTAGTAAAAAAAACACGCCAAGACCTAACCAATAACGATAGTTTAAGTAGCTCATATACAAGGAGGAATTAATATAGGAATGATCTAAAATTACAAAATGAGGCGCTCATGCAGGTGTAGTGTGCTAGTAAAACTGTTCACTTTCTATCCTTTTGCAAGGGCGCGAGAGTTGCTGGCGGTTATCATTTTCTATTGACCAGTATTCCTCTAATAGCGAGGAATAGCAAATAGTCATGGTCATCTCTTTCATTTTTTGCTCTAACAACCGGGTTGCAGGGGTCCAATTTACAGAAAACAAGGTAACCTCCTCACCAGGGATGATCATTTTTTTGTTGACTGTATTTGATACAAGTGCTTCGTAGCCAAACTGCAAGCTATCTGGCAACTGGGCCTCAATAATCTCCAACCAATTTTTATAGTAGCGTTCTCCATCGAAAACCTGTACACTATTGATTTGTGCCAGACCAATACCACTATTACGCAAATTAATCGCAAAACCTTCTGTGCTGTAGATTTGGCTTAACGAAAGGTGAGGATACATAGACACTTGCTGCTGCTGGCGCATAATACGCACCTCTTGGAAAGAAACGATCAGGGCACACAAACTGATAACTACTGCAGAAATAGCAATGAGAAAATTGGTATCGACTTGACGGAATTTTTGCCAGAGGTTTTTCATTTCGCTGGAATATCTATTTCAACAATAATACTAAAATCCAACAAGAAAGGCCGTTATCACCTTACTGATGACACCACTTAAACATGACTAGCGTACCAGAGACGCCTCGCACAGGCATTCAAAACAGGAGGACAACAAAACCACAACAGGCTGCCAATCAAATATTTACGACAAAACCACTAGATATACGACCCTCAAGTGGGAGGGACCCACCCAGCTGCCAGGTCGCCAAATCCACCCCTTGGCCTCACGGCCATTAGGGACGTGCGCTTACATCTGCTGTCATAACAACAGCAGCCAAACAATACGCTAAAAAAATTCCTCTGAATGCCTTATCGACTAAATAAGGGTAATGACCTATGATTATAGAACCCGGGAGTCAAGCCAGTTCTTATCACAAAGATAGTTTTTTTTTGTTTTTAAATAAAAAAATACAAACAAAAAAATTAATCCACCAACCAACTCACCAAGTTCCTTAGCAACTGCACATTCTCTTTAGCCAATTCACTATTCATTCCTACTTTTTGCTCGCGAGGCCCCGATAATTGAGCCGAAAACATAGCTGCTTCCCCACTCNNACACCTTGCCTTTCTCATAAGGAAAGTAAGCCAACTGCTGCCAACCTGCACCAGGTTCATACGGAGTACTATCTTCAAATTGCCAGGCTATCGTAGGGCTTAGCAGCGTAAAATCTTCATCCAACGCTACCACCACCGAGGACGTAGCTGGTGCTTTAAAAGCACTACCGGTGAAAGTAACGACCGTTGTAATGTTATCCGTCACTCCTACCCTGCCCAAGGTACCTTGTTTGTGGGTAAAACGATCTGCATTGCGCCGACGGTTATCCATCGCAAAACAATTGAGCCACGCTACGCCAAAAGCAGCTGCCAAGTCTTTGGCAGCCCCACCAAAAGGCATATGATCTGCAATCAGGAAAAGGCTGCCGCCCTCAGCAACCCAGTCTTTTAATGCAGCAATCTCTTCTGTTGAAAAAGCACTCGGACAAGGGTTGCTCCAATTGCCTACATTGCTTTCATGTAACGGATTTGCAATCACATACACCGCGCATTCTTTTAGTACGGCAGACGTAATCTCTTCCGGCTGATCAGCCAATCGATAGCCATCCGCAGCCAATACATTCCCAAAAGCTACGTATCTCCCTGCCAGGGTATGAAAATTATTATGGCCAGCATCCACGTAAATCAATGGGCCGTCTTTATCCGGATACGCCATTTTCTCTATCACAAAAAAAGTGCTCGTATCTGGTATTTGCTGAGCATTGGCATTTGTCAAAAAAACGATACTCAAACAAAAAGCTAAACTTGCTATTCGGGTAATCATGCTACAGTGAGTTTAATGAACGACACAATTAACTAATTTTTTAGTCAAAACTTCACATTCTCCGTCCCGCTTGCAGTCAATAATAGCAATTTTGCATTCAAACCATTAATGCGCATCTTCGCTGTAACGAAAAAACAGCTGACATGCGATTATTACTCTTTTGCTTCCTCACACAATTCAGCATCATGGCCCAAACCACCAATACGGTGTCCGAACCGCTTCGCTCTGAGCCTCCTTTAAGGGTTGGGGTAATCGGCCTGGTACACACGCACGTCCACTGGATATTGGGGCGAGAAGATCAGGGAGACATTGAGATTGTAGGCATTGTAGAGCCTAATCGTCAGCTAGCCGAGCAATACAGCCTACAACACGGCTACTCTATGGATCTTGTTTACAATACCATCGAAGAAATGGTTGCCGCCCAAAAACCTCAGGCCGTCACGGCTTTCAACACCATCTACGATCACCTTTCTGTAGTTGAATATTGTGCTCCGCGCGGTATTCATGTTATGGTCGAGAAGCCTCTGGCCGTCAGTTGGGAGCATGCTCAACAGATGGCTGCACTCGCAGAAAAACACAATATCCACCTGCTCACCAACTACGAAACCTCTTGGTATGGTAGCAACGAAGAAGCCTACAACCTCTACCTCGAGCAGCAGGCCATCGGCGATCTTCGGCACCTCAATTTCTATACCGGCCACCCTGGCCCCATCGAAATTGGCTGCAACCCAGAGTTTGTAGAATGGCTGGTCGACCCTGTTCTTAATGGCGGTGGTGCCCTCACCGATTTTGGCTGCTATGGCGCTAATCTTACCACTTGGCTCACGCAGGGAGAGGTGCCCGTTAGTGTTACCTGCATCACCCAGCAAATCAAACCCCACCGGTATCCTGAGGTAGAAGACGAAGCGACCATCATCATTACCTACCCAACAACTCAGGTCGTCATTCAGGCTTCCTGGAACTGGTCACACAACCGCAAAGAGATGGAAATTTATGGCACCCACGGTTACATCTTCTGTAAAAACGGTACCGATATGACCGTCATGAAGGAGGAAGCCAAAGGGCCACAAGACCACCAAGCTGAACCGCTTTCACCAGGCTTACACGATCCTTTTGCCTACCTGTCTCAGGTCATCCAGTATGGCTACGCCGTAAATCCTTGGGACGTTTCCGCGCTGACCAACAACCTCCGGGTTATGCAAATCCTAGAGGCCGCTAAAGTATCCGCCCAAACGGGTAAAACAGTGCAGTGGGCCGATTTTTTTGGTTCTTAATGGTGTATTTATTTGGGGCCATGCCTTCCTTTTGCGTGATTGCCCTCCATGTAGGCATAAACTTCGATGATCTCTTCTAATTGAAAACCCGATCTATGCTCAATGCTATGGCTTTGGTGACAACGGCATCCATCAGCACCTGAGTAGTACCGTTGGCCAATAAACAAACTTAAGATAAAAGCTTAATCCACATTAAGAAGAAAGGAAAACTACCGCCCCGCTATTTTTTTGCGAATCTTACTCAAAAACTCCGGCGTTATCCCCAGGTAGGAGGCAATCTGGGTATTAGGTAGGCGATTGCTTAGGTGAGGATAATTCGCTAAAAACTGTAGGTATCGCTCTTGAGCCGATGAGCTAATATTTTGTAATAATCGGCTTTGTAATTCCACATACTTATTTTCGGTCATTACCCGAAAATTTCGGTCAAATTTCGGGTAATTAACAAAGAAGAATTTCAAATCTTCTTTCTCAATTCTCACGATCAAAGAAGGTTCTACCGCTTCAATGTAAAGCATACTAGGCTTCTCGGAGAACAAACTTCCGAGATCCGTCATCCACTCATTTTCGGCAGCAAATTGGAGGTTGTGCTCAGTTCCATTCTCGTCTACACTGTACATCTTCAGGCAGCCCTTTACCACAAAATTGTAATGCCGACAAACATCACCTTCCTGTAAAACAAACTGCCTACGCTTTATTTTACGCTCCTGTGTCCGCTCTACAAGTGCATTTTTCTCTTCTTCTTCTAACGCTAAGAATTGATCAAAATAAGTAATGAGTTGCTGCTTCGGCATGATTTTGTATTAAAGCAATGATGGAGAGTAAGTGCCAAAGTAACAAAATTCTTAAGCTAGTTTAAGCTTATTTCTTAAACTAGCTTATAGGCACCACCTCTCTTTTCGGCCCACCTTTGCAACAACAAAAAACAATACAATGCTAAAACAAATGCTTTGGGTTGCTGCAACAATGATACTGTCATTTACCAGTTGTGAAACAGCCCCTGCCGACAATAATTCTTCCACTCAAAATCAGATAACTATGAATAGTTCTCAGGAAAAAGCCGCCATCAACGAACTTCTTTTTGCTTACCGTGATGCGCTCAACGCATCAGATATTGGGGCTATATTAGCACTTTACGCAGACGATGGCATCTTTATGCCTACCGGAGCACCTACCTCTATTGGACAAAAGCAAGTTAAGAGTGCTTATGAATTTGTATTCAGTAATATTCAACTCACCATTGAATTTCAAATCGATGAAATTGAACTGACTGGAGATTATGCTTTTGCCCGTACCACCTCACAAGGCAGCACCCTCATCCACGCTACAGGGGCAAATGTTGCCGAGGAAAATCGCGAGCTTTTTGTCTTGCAGAAGATACAAGGCCAATGGAAAATTGCTCGCTATATGTTCAACAAAATGCAATAGAGATATCGAATAAAGCGCACTTTATACACTCGCCGCAAACCCAGCCTAACAGCATGGCCGGTAGGCAACCTACGCAGTGAAAGGACCTCACTATCAAAACAATATGGGCAGGTAGAAGTGATGTTAGCACTACCTTTACCTGCCCATTTACTTGTCATATAACTCTAAAAAGGTTATTTTTTAAACAACCCCGCCACAAAAAGGACTGCTACCGCGCCTACTGTAGCCGTAATGAGAGACCCCGACAGCCCACCACCAGCAGAGATACCCAACTGTCCAAATAACCAACCGCCAACAGCACCACCAATGATACCGAGGATTATATTGACGAGCAGCCCAAAACCGCCACCTTTCATAATCTGACCAGCCAACCAGCCAGCAACGGCTCCAATAAGAATAAAGTACAGAAGACTCATAGTTAATGTCGTTTTGTTTTGATAATTCAAGTTTACCTTGCTTAAGGTAAGGATTTTAAGACAACTGCTGAGATCATTCAATAACCAAAGTTGCTCCATCCTCCGGAAGGCTGACTTTATGCAGCACTCCCTGCTCCTCTAGCACCTCTCGTAATTGTTGCCTGGTAGTTGGACAATGATTCAAGGCCTCCAAATGATTAATGATAACCTGCCCCGGAGCATTACGCACAAATTGAATAATATCTTCTATCGTCATCAGTAGCGGGCTACCTATATCCAACTGGGCAGTACCACCAGCTAAAATACTTACTGCTGGCCGAGATTGGGTCAAGACCTTTTCTACCGCTTTGGTATAAATAGTATCTGCACTAATGTAGAGCGTAGGTGCCCCTGGTAATTCTAAATAAAAACCCATCACATTACCCATTGGGGCTGCAATAAAGCCGTAACCATGTCGGGCAGGTATTCCTGTAACAAACCCACCTAAAGCTGATGCTTGCTCACCATATGCAAGCGATAAACTGACCGACAGTCCTCTCTTTTCAAATGCCTTAGCATCCTTATTACTACAAATCACAGGTATTTGCTGATCGCGTAAAAAGGCAATGCCTACGTCATCAATATGATCGGGGTGCTGGTGTGTAATTAAACAGTGTGTTACTTTCGCTAGCAAAGCATCGCTACTCTCTGGCAGGTTAACTAGCGGATTCCGGCGAGCTTTAAATCTAAACAATGTAAACGGCAAGAGCGATCCTCGTTTCCCCAGCATAGGGTCTACCAGGATATGAAGTGGCCCTGATTCAATAATGAGGGTTGCGTTCCGTAAGTGATGAATCTTCATGGCAAGTGGTTTTTACTTCTCAGATAGGTATCAATAGGAAAGCAAAACTACCTGGACTTAACTTCTAATTCATTGATTCAAATCAAGAAATAAATCATTCTATGCTATCTGATTTTACCTCTTATTCTGCTGAGCGTTTCTGGAGTGACCCCTAAATAAGAAGCGATATGGTATTGAGGTATCTTTTGTAACCAGTTGGCCTTTTCCGCTGCTATTTGTTGATATAATTCTTCTGGTGTTTTCGTCAATCTACGGTACATTGACTTTTCTTTTTCTGCTAATAAGCGCTCAAAAGTCCTTTGTACAATTACTCCTCCACATTCATACTTTTCTAACAATTTTCGAAAGGTGTTTTTTGCCATTACACGTACCTCTATCTCCGTCAAGCATTCCTGAAATTTAAAAGTAGGAATGTCTCTATTAAAAGCCGAGAAATCTGTTACAAACTGAGGACCATCATAGAAATTAATATTACTCTCCTTTTTATCGCTTTGATAATATTCTCGAACAACGCCTTTATTTAAAAAGCATAGTTCCTGTACTTTTTGCCCCGCGCTTAACAATAGCGACTTCTTTTTGTAATATTTTACTTCAAAACTAGCCATAAACTCTTCCAGTCCTTCCTGATGAAAGGGAAATTCCTTACGGAAAAAATCAGCTAGCTGGTCCTTCATAATATATTGAATAGGGAAACCCTCTAAAATTATTGACAAATATACATAGTGTTGTATCAATCGCTGAATAGAAAATGTAGCGCTCAGGGTACTTAGGGCTCGGCGAAGAATAATCATAGAAAACAACTGCACTTGTTAAGCAATATCCTAAAAAAGTAAAGCGGACAGGTGGTACTACCTGTCCGCAATTACTATAAAGTCATCATCTTTAAATTCCTAAAACATTATTTTACAGCAATCATCTGCTTCGTAGCAGTAAACTCACCGGCAG